>CAZHIK010000026.1:0-23950 GCA_964532635.1 uncultured Enterobacterales bacterium | reverse complement strand
GGCGTCGGGATCGATCACCGCCACGCGGAAGCCCATGTACACCAGGTGGGCGGCGGCCACCGCGACGTTGTTGAACAGACAGAAGCCCATGGCCCGGTCGGGTGTGGCGTGGTGGCCGGGGGGGCGGCAGGTCACAAAGCAGTTGCGACCCGCCATGGTCACCTCGGCGGCCTCCGCCGCCGATCCGGCGGCCAGCAGCGCCGCGTCCACCGACCCGGGGGAGGTGCCCGTGTCGGGATCCAGCCGAGTGGTCAGGCCCGCCGCGTCCATCACCCGGTCGATGTGGGCCTCGGTGTGCACCCGGGCCAGCTCATCCAGGGTCGCGGGTCGACCACGGCGGACCGGGAAGTGGTGCCGCGCCAGGGCCTGTCGGATGGCCGGCAGGCGCTCCGGGCACTCGGGGTGGCCCCAGCCGGGATCGTGCTGGTCGTACTGCGGATTGTCGAAGACGATCAGGCGGGACTGGCGCTCGTGGGCGCTGAAGTGGATGGGATCCACATGGGCCATGGTAGAACCTCCGCGCGACCCTGGAACGATATCACCCCGCGGTGGTCAGGGTGGGTCGGGAGGCTCCATGCACGTCCTCGTCACCGCCGTCATCATGCTGTCCGTGTCCACGGTCCACGCCGGTGAGCGCAAGGCCCGTCGAGCCCAGGAGTTGTCGGACCGGGCCATGGAGCTGCTGGCCGCGGGGGACGCCGAGGGCGCCAACCGCAAGATCGGCAAGGCGCTGAGGAAGGACCCCGATGATCCCCGCCATCACTTCCGGCAAGCGGAGATCTACACCACCCTGGCGGCTCGTGTGGGGGAGCCCGTGCTACAGGCCCTGCTCGAACAGGGCGCGGCCATGCACTACCAGTGGGTGGCTGAGAACACACAGCCTGGCGATCTGTTGGGTGTGCTGGCCGGCATGAACCTGGTCGAGGAGTCCGCGTGGCTGGTGCTGCCCGAGCCCAGCTGCACCGAGCAGGCGCAGGCCCACTGGGATCGAGCCGAGCAGGCCTTCGGGCAGCGGGATGTGGCCGGCGCCAAGCTCGCCTACGCCCAGGCGGTGGAGCTGTGCCCCGAGCACCCCACCCTGCGGGTCTACTACGGCGACGCCTTCCATCTCGAGCACGACTTCGACAGCGCCCTGGAGCAGTACACCGAGGCCCTCGAGCTCGAGCCTTGCCACTGGCAGGCCCACCGCTTCATGGCCGACACCCACATCGCTCGTGGCGAGGGGGAGGGGGCGCTGGATCACCTGGTGGACGCGGTGGCCTGCAATCCAGGCTACGACCCGGCCTGGGCCCAGCTGGGCTCGGTGCTCGCCTACCTGGGCGTCGAGCTGCGGGCGCCGCAGGTCGACAAGCTGCAGATGCTCTCCCTGGTGGCGGCCGACTCCTTGCCCGGTGGCAAGGAGCCTTCGAGCGAGGTGTCCATCAACGCGCGGGTCTGGACCCTGTACGCCCAGGCCCTCGAGGCGCAGCGCGCGACCGAAGGGGGTAGCGCCATCGAGCAGGAGCGGGCCGCGGTGCGTGCCGCCCTGGCCGGTGTGGGCGCCGAATTGGCGGGTCGGGCATGGAAGCTGCCCGGTCTGCTCCCCTGGGCACAGCTGGCCCAGGCCGAGCGCGACGGAATGCTGGACGCGGCAATCTTCGTCTTCCTCCACGACGCCAGCCTGGCCGAAGACTTCGTGGCCTGGCGCGACGACAACCACGAGGCCTTCGGCGAGTGGATCGTGCGCAACCTGGCGGCCCCGCCCTCACCATGATTGTCGACGACATCCCCCTCTCCCCCGGGGGAGGGGGTGCCGCTGCACTCGTCCCGCCGGGGTGGGTGAGGGGGGGGGGGCGCCCCTTTCAGGCGACTTACATCCCGGCCCCTCGTTGCATGACATATCCCTCTGGACGCGTACCCCCCTGTGAACCGCGGCCACGGCCGCATCCCAGGAGGCTGTCGTGTCCTCTCTCGAACTCATCCTTCCCCTTGGTCTGGGGCTGGCCTTGGCCGCTTCCGCTGGCCTGCGAGCCTTCGTGCCCCTGTTCACGGTCTCGGTGCTCGGCTGGGCCGGCGTGATCGACCTGGGTAGCGCCATGGCCTGGCTCGGCGCTCCCGCCACCACCCTCTGTCTGGCTGTGGCCGTGCTGGCCGAGGTGCTGGCTGACAAGATCCCGGTGGTGGACCACGCCATGGACGCCATCGGCACCGTGGTGCGTCCCCTGGCGGGCGCTCTGGTGGGCACCACGCTCATCGTGGGCGCGGATCCCCTGCTGGCCACCGTGGCCGGTATGGCGGCTGGGGGCGCCGTGGCCGGTGCGGCTCACGCCACCAAGGCCACCGTCCGTGTGGGCTCCACGGGTTCTTCGGGTGGCCTGGCCAATCCTGTGGTCAGCCTGGTGGAGGACGTCCTGGTGCTCGCGGCCGGTGGCCTGACCGCCTTGGCCGCCACGGGGGTGGTGGCGCTCTGACTTCTCCGCGATTGTGCACCATCAGAAACAATGCATCGACCATCCTGCGATGGTCGATGCGTCGTACAGGGGACTATCTTCGCGGCCGTCAGGGGTGATGAACCCCAAACGCACAATCCACAGGAGTCAACGATGCCCTCTTCCCTCCGCTCCCTGTCCAACGGCTTCTCCTTCCTGAAGGCTCCGGTCTGGCTGGCTGCTGCGATGCTGGTCGCCGTGGGCTGCGAGTCAGCCGATGAGCCGGTGGACACCGGAGACACCGCGGGTGCCCAGGTGGCCTCCATCGCGCCGGTCTACTTCCACTACCTGCAGGGGACCTTCGACTCCGCTGACCAGGCCGCCGAGGACGCCAGCTACTACCCCATCGAGCTGATCATGTGCCCAGTGGAGGCTCCCGAGCTGGGGGAGATGGCGCTGTATGTCGAGCAGGCTTCCATGGGCGACGATCCCTACCGCCAGCGCATCTACGTCATCGAGGAGGGCGACGACCCCGCCACGCAGGCCGTCTCGGTGGTCTACGAGCTGCAGTCCGCCATGGCCTGGACCGGCTTCTGCTCTGGTGAGTCCACCGCCACGGGTGTGGTCAGCGCCGAGTATGTCACCAGGCTCGAGGGCTGCGACGTCACGGTGGACTGGGACGGCGAGTCCTTCAGTGGCGGCACCTTCGAAGATGCCTGCGGTACCGACTGGGGTGGGGCCACCTACGCCACCAGCGAGGTCACCCTGGACGACGAGCGGCTCGAGTCCTGGGACCGCGGCTGGGATGCCAACGGCAACTACGTCTGGGGTGCCACCCAGGGACCTTACGTCTTCGTGCGTCGCACCGAGCTTATCGAGGAGTAGGCGAATTCGTTGTTGCCGTTCGACGGTAGAACGCCGATAATGGCGTCATAGACGACATTTGCGCCGCGCTCCCTCAGTGCCCCTTCGGTCCCCCGGGTTTCAAAAGGCCCGGGGGCTAACTTGTTTTTGGAGATAACGCAAGTCAAGGATTTGTCACAACTTGTCGCTGGCGCGACAATGGAGAGACCGATCCCAGGACACCCCGACACGGTCCCTTCCCTGGAGGTGGTTCCATGATGGTCTGTCCCCTCGATCCCCAGGTGCTGGTCTTTCTCCTCGAGCCCGAAGCCGATCTCGGCCGGCGCTTTCTCCTCAGCCACGCCTTTTCGGTCTACGGCAACGGCGTACCGGGACCGTTCATCGTCATCGACGCCAGCATCACCCGCCAGCCATGGTTCACCGAGGACCACCTGCTGGTCCTGATGGCCCACGAGCTGGCCCACATCTTGCGCTTCTCCCCCGACGAGCTGCAGGCCGACCTGCTGGCCCTCCGCATCCTGCTCGAGCAGGGCCACCTGAGCGCCTACGCCCTGCTCCTCGAGGTGCACCAGGATCGCCTGAGCTCGAACTGGTACGAAGGAAAGCAGGCGGCGTAGCTGCCGGGCCGAGGGAATGATGGCCAAGCTGCCGCCCACCCGGGGTGAGGTATGCGGCGGCTCAGGAGAGGGAAGGGGTGCTGCACGACAACGCTCCGCGCTGCAGTGGATGGCCGGCCGCCAACCCCATGCTACCGTGTCTCCACCCCTGCCTGCGCCCGGAGCGGATCATGGACGAGCTCGAGGATCTGAAAGAGCAATTGGCGGCCGAACGCCGCCGACTCATGCCGCTGCTGGCAGGCTTCGGCCTGTTCTGTGTCGTCTTCGGCATCTACGCCGCCGTTGGCTTGGCGTTCACGGGCATCAACGGTGCTGTCGTGCTGGGTGGCGCTGCGCTGGTGTTCGTGGGCAACATCGTGCTCATGATCAAGACCAAGCCCATGCAGAAGCTGGCCAAGCGGATCAAGGAGTTGGAGGGGGCGTAGCGCTCCAGCTCAGATCTCCGGCTGGATCATGTACAGGGCGCCGCCCCAGCCGGAGGAGTTCCCGTGGTAGGGGGCACCGATGAGGACCTCGGACCAGCCGTCGTTGTCTGTGTCCGCGAAGGCCACGCCGCGACCGGCACGGTCCGCTCCACCCTCGGCCCAGTAGGAGGCCAGGGCGTCGGCGGTGGTGTGGCTGCCGCTCAGGGGCCCGACGAACAGGAAGGCCGCGCCCGCTCCCGAGCCCACAGTGGGGTCCTCGGGGGCCCCCACCAGCAGCTCGTCCACACCGTCACCCTCGACGTCACCGGTCTCCAGTCCCATCCCGGCGGTGGCCCCCACCGTGCCTCGGATGATGGCGTCGGCGGCGGCCAGGTTCATGGTGCCGCTGATGGGACCGTGGACGATCCAGGCCGCACCGGCGTACTTGCCCCCGGCGTGGCCGAAGCCGCCCACCACGGCGTCTGACAGTCCATCCCCGTCGAGGTCCCCCGCGGCCATGGCGAAGCCCGCGACATCGTTGGGTGACTCGCCCAAGAGCTGTGCGTCGGCGTCGTCGAGGCTCGTGGTGCCCGAGAGCGGGCCGTGGCTGATGAACACCATGCCGGCCTGGCCCAGGCTCGGATCGCCCAGCGACTCGGTCATGATGTCGCCGATCCCGTCACCGTCGAAGTCCATCCCCGCGCGCATGTACTGACCGGCGCAGTAGTACTCCCCTGGACCCGTCAGGACCGCGTCGGCGTCTTCGGGCAGGGACAGGCTGCCGGTCACGGGCCCGTAGGTGACCGTCACGGCACCCGCGATGTAGCCGGTGGTGCCGTCACCGTGGCAGCCCACCACGGCGTCGGCCCAGCCGTCGCCGTTGACATCCGCCAGGTCAGCACCGTGGCCGCAGTAGGAGTACTCCATGCCCTGCAGCGTCGCGTCGGCGTCGTCCAGATCCGTGTCGGCGGTGACCGGCCCAAGCATGATGTAGGCGGTGGCCACGGCGTTGTAGGGAGCACCGAAGAGCAGATCGTCGATCCCGTCGCCGTCGGTGTCGGACACCGCGATGGAGCGCCCTGCGCCCCCCGTGTACTCCACGCCTTCGACCTGGACCGTCATGTCCTCGACGTCGTGGGTGCCGGTGACCGGCCCGGCCAGCACGTAGCCGCCGCCCAGCAGGGTGTCGGCCTGGTATGTGGCGGCCAGCACGTCGTCGCCGCCCTGGCCGTCGATGTTCCCCACCCGCATCAGCCGCGCCAGGTCGATCATGCGGCTGCTGGCGTACAGCTTGCCGTCGGCGTCCGCCAGGCTGGTGCTGCCCGAGAAGCCGCAGGGGATGTCGTCGCCGTCGCAGTCGTTGTCCACCCCGTCGTCGCAGATCTCCTCGGCATCGGGGTGCACGCTGGGATCGTCGTCGTCGCAGTCCGCGCCGCCGCAGTGGGCGCCGCCCCAGCCATCGCCGTCCAGGTCGAAGTCTTCGTCCACCAGCCCGTCGCAGTCGTCGTCCACGCTGTTGCAGGTCTCCTCTGCGTCCGGCGAGACCTCGGCATCGCTGTCGTCGCAGTCTCCTGCCTCCAGGACCCAGTCGGGCTCCGGATCGCAGCTCAGCGAGGCCTGGTCCGGATCGCCGAAGCCGTCGCCATCGGCATCGACGTACCAGGTGGAGACCTGCCCCAGATCGGCCACGCCGTCGCAGTCGTCGTCGTCGCCGTCGCAGACCTCGGGGGCGCCTGGGTGGGTGTCGGGATCGCCGTCGTCGCAGTCCGTGCCGTCCTCGACCCGGCCGTCCACAGGCTCGCAGCTCTCCACCGCGTCGTCGGGAACGCCGTAGCCGTCGTCGTCCGCGTCGGTGTACCAGGTGGAGACCACCCCGTTGTCCGCCACCCTGTCGCAGTCGTCGTCGCGGGCGTTGCACAGCTCCTCGGCCCCTGGGTGGACCGTGGGGTCCGCGTCGTCGCAGTCTCCATCCCGCTCGGCGAAGCCGTTGGGTGGGGCGCAGGCCTGCTGGGTCAGCGCGTCGACCCCCCAGCCGTCCCGGTCGGTGTCCTGGTACCAGGTCCGTTCATCGGCCGGACGACAGGTGTCTTTCGGCTCGGCCGTGGGTGCATCGCAGGCCCCGAGCAGCAGGGCGGCGCCGACGACGAGAGCGGTCCGGAGCATGGCTCCCCGTGGATGCGGAGGTTCACATAGGGTTGTGTCGTGTATGCGGAAATCCGATCGGGGAGCGCGGGCGTGGGTTGTGGGAGGAGTGTCAGTACAGGGTGTCGACGCTGGAGGTGTAGCCGAAGCCGGCCCCCAGGGACGCCTGGGCCGCCCAGACCGGCGCGAGATCCCCGTCGAGCACCTCGAGGCGTCCGGCGATGCTCCACACCATCAGGGTGTGCTCGGCGTCCAGTCGGTTCAGCCCGCCCAGGGCGTAGGTGTATTGGCAGGGGTCCCAGTGGTAGCTGTCCAGCAGCGTGGCTTGTTGGGATTCGTGGTCCAGCGACACCATCCACAGGCGGCTGCACTCGTCGTCCTGTACGTCGTTGACGAACAACCACAGGGCGTCGTCCTCGAGCAGCACCTCGTGGGCCCGAAACTCGGGCAGGGGCTCGGGGCTGGCTGGGAAGCTGTCGCCGATGCTGCCGAGGATCCAGGACACATCGCCCGTGTCCCGCTCGATACGGGCCACTGCGCCCAGGTTGGCGAAGTTCACCAGCCAGGCCGCGCCGTCGTCCAGCAGCTGCATGGCGTTGGCGTGGCCCAGCGTAGAGCTGGGGTCGAGGTTGTCAGGCTCGATCACCATCCCGAACTCCTCCTCGATGTGGTCCCACAGGGCCCAGGCCTCAGTGAGGTTTCCGCTCGAGTCCAGCTCCATGATGACGTCGGAGCCCATCATGAACTCGCCCACCTGGGCCGGCTCGGTGGCCAGGAAGGCCAGCCCGCCGTCCGGGAGCAGGACGAAGTCGTGGTGCAGGGCGGGGGCGTCGAGGTCCAGCACGGTCTCACCGGACCAGTCCACCTGGATCATCCGGGGCTCGAGATCGGATTCCTTGTCGATGGCCACGGCGTTGTAGACCACACCACCTCCATCGGGGGCCAGCCGGACTCGCAGGGACTTGTAGCCGAGGGGCAGCTGGGTGGCCCAGACCCAGCGGGCCCGGTCGTCCAGCACCGCCACCACCTGGGGCTCGTCCTCCGGCAGGTCCGCCACAACGGGAATGGCGGTGAAGCGGGCCGGGGAGCGCTCACCCTGCTCGACGGTGACCGCGGGCAGGCTGGCGGGCACACCCCCGGTGACGATGCTGTGGTCCGAGCCCTGCAGCTCGCCGCCGTCGTCGTGGGCCACCAGCGCGAAGTGCAGCTCGGTGTTGGCGGGCACCCCCACCAGCAGCGCGCTGTGCTCGGTGCCCGGAGTGTCATCGAGGGGGGTGACCAGGTCGTAATCGACGCTCTCACCGAAGCGCACCTGGCCGAGCACGGCGCTGTCGGTGCTCCAGCTCACCCGCACCACGGTGGGGGCCTCGTCCACCAGGCTGACCTGGGGCTCGGGATCCCAGCCGCTGGCGGGGCAGCCACAGAGAAGCAGACAGAGCAGCGCAGCGCGCAGGGGGGGCATGGAGACTCCGCGGACTTCGTGCAGCGCGCTATCATAGTCGGGCCCGCATCCAGCTGCTGGAGCGCTATGTCACGCCTGCACACACTCCTCGTCCTCGCCTCGGTCGGGGCCTGTCGGCCCGACGGACCCTGCGAGCAGTGCGTGCTCGAGGATCGGCACAACTTCACCTACACCAGCAGCCTGGACGCGGCGGCGGTCGAGGTGGCCGAAGCCCGGGATCTCAGCGTGAGCTGGGACGGGCTCGAGACCGACCTGCGCGGCCGGCCCAGCGAGGTGGGCGAGGCTGGGGGCCAGGTCGCGGTGCTGCTGTTCCCCCAGCTGTCCCGGGCCCAGGTGCTGGAGGGGCTGGCTGCCGACAGCCTCACTCAGGACGCCATCGGAGGCTGGTTCCTCTGTGAGCCCGAAGGAGCGAGCTGCCCTCTGTCCGACTTCTGCCTCGACCACACCTGCCTCGATCCCGCGGAACACTTCACCGCCGACAGGGGCACATGGATGCTGATGCTTCGCGAGGCCGGCACTCAGGAGGTCCTGTCGCTGCTGTTCCTCGATCCCAGCGTGGACAGCGAGGTCCTCGAGGTGGCCATCGACGACGACAGCGCCCAGCTCGAGGTCGTGGCCGACCTGGCGTCCGCCGACGCGCTGGCTGTCCCCACGAGGTCCGAGCTCCAGCTGGACTGGTCGGCCCTCAGTGTCGACGGCCAAGGCCTCCCGCTGGCCCTCCACCGCCTCGATGTCCTCGAGCTGGCGCGCTTCGATCAGGACCTCCCCGAGCTGGAGGAGCAGTTCCTGCGACTGGACGAGCTCAGCTCCACCCGCTGGAGCCTGGACATCGAGGGCCGGATCGGCGTGGATCTGGAAGAGCTGGGGCCCGACGGGTTCGGGGGGATGGATCCCGACGGCACCTGGTTGCTGGCCCTGCGCTGCTCTGGCTGCAACAGCCCGGTGCCCAAGGTGATCGTGCGGCTCACGGCGACTGCGGACTGAGGGCGCCGGCTCCGAGCAGGGCGTACACGGCCCCGCCTTGTTCCGCGAGGCTGCTGTCCATGGGTGCACCCAGCACCAGGTCTCCCAGTCCGTCGTTGTCGAGGTCCTGCAGCAGCAGCCCCTGGCCCAGGGTGGCGCCGGCGCTCTCGCCGGGGATGGACACCGCGGCCTGGTCGAGCTCGTAGGTGCCGCTCAGCGGTCCGGCGAAGAGATGGACGGCGCCGGCCTTGTCCAGATCGCCGATCACCGCCGAGTGGGAGGCCACCACCAGATCCCGCGCCGGGGTGCCGCGGCGGTCCCCGACGGCCACGTTGAAGCCCAGCTCGTCAGTGGTATCGGTCTCCACCACGGTGGCGTCGGCCTGGGTGGTGAGCAGGCGGGGGTCCACGGGGCTGATGAACACATAGGCCGCAGCGGGAACGGCTCCGGTGCCCCAGGAACCCAGGGCCAGGTCGTCCAGCCCGTCGCCATCGAGATCCCCCATGGCCAGGGAGGAGCCGGCCTTGTCGTTGGGGTTGATGGAGTCGATACGCGGGCTGTCCTCGATCTCCACGCTGCCCAGGACCGCATCGGTGACGGCGTAGACGCTGCTGTCCAACACACCGGCGGTCTCGGTCATGGATGGCACCAGCAGATCGCTCAGCCCGTCGCCGTCCAGATCACCGCCGGCCACCACGATCTTGCCGGTGTAGGTGGCACCGTCCGCACCCAGCAGCACCCCGTCGGCCTCGTCGGGCAGGTGGTGGTGGTCGGTGACAGGGCCGTAGCGCACGAACACGGCGCCGGAACCGCTGCCCGCGCCGCCGTCGGAGGTGTAGGCGCCCACGACGGCGTCGTCCACGCCGTCGCCGTCCAGGTCCGCCAGGTCGGAGCCGTGGCCGCAGAGGGTGTCGTCCACCCCCGACAGCCGCAGGCCGGTGCCGGAGATGAGCAGGTCCTCCTGAATCGGTCCCGGGATCAACCAGGCGCTGGACGCTCCGGTGTAGGGGGAGCCGATCATCACGTCCGAGTAGCCGTCGCCGGTGGCGTCTCCCATGGACAGGGAGCGCCCGGCACCGCTGGCCAGCTCGTCTCCCACCAGGAAGTGGCCGGCGTCTTCGAGGGTGCGCTCGCCCTCCAGCGGACCGGGGATCAGGTAGGCCCCCCCCGCCCGGCTCTCGGCCCACATGGCGCTCACCGCCAGGTCCAGCACGCCGTCGGCGTCGCTGTCGCCCAGATCCAGGAAGCGACCGGCGTCGTAGCGTTCCATGTCGGAGTGGAAGCGGGCGTCGGCCTGGTCCAGCTCGATCCACAGCGCGGGATCGTCGGGCGGCCCCGTGTCGGGCTCGCTGTCGGGCTCGCTGTCGGCCAAGCTGTCGCCCCGGCTGTCGGCGGGACTGTCCGCGGAGCTGTCCCTCGGGCTGTCCTCGGGGATGCCCGACTCCATGCCGGTGTCGTCCTTGGGCGGGCAACCCAGCACCAGCGCGACCGCGGCCAGGAACAGGGCTCGAGGGGTGGGCTTGGTCATGGTGTATTCGTGCTATCGTCGAAGACCTCTCCTCGCTCGCCTGGACGCTCGATGGTTCCTGCCGTCTCCTTGATCGCCCTCGCGCTGGGGGTCTCACAGGCCGTGTCCGCGGGCTGCCCGGCGTCGGTCCCGGTCTCCGCGCTGAACGCCTCCCTCGCGCTGCCCGAGGCCGCTCAGCCCGACGCCGATCTGGTCGCGCTGCACAGCTCCACCGACCGGGCTCTCGAGCAGCTTCCCTGCCTGCGCGAGCCCGTCACCCGGGCCACGGCCGCGCGCTTCCACCGCACCATCGGGCTGCGCCTGGTGGTTGACCGCGAGATGGAGCAGGCGCGGAGGGCCTTCGCCGCGGCCCGCTCGGTGGAGCCCGCCTACCGCTTCCCGGAGACCCTGGTGCCCCAGGGAAACCCGGTGCTCGATGAGTACAACGCCATGTCGGTGGACAGCCCCTCCTCCCAGCAGGTGCCCGTCCCCAGTGACGGCTACCTGCTCTTCGACGGCCGCGAGGGCGATGAGCGGCCCGGTTCCTGGCCCACCGTAGTGCAGCTTGTGGGCTCCGACGGTGCGGTACGCGCCAGCGCGTGGGCCTGGCCGGACGATCCCCTGCCCAGCTACCAGCCCGCTCCCAAGGTCGAACTGCAGCCCGCTACGCCCACAGGCCCGGTCCCTGTCGCAGCGGCGGGGGAGCCTGCCGCGGCCCGGAAGCCCCTGCTGGCGGCCGCGGGGGCCTCCGCCGCCGCTTCCATCGCCACCCTGGTGCTCTCCCGCCAGGCGGCGTCGCGGTACGCAGATCCCGCCAGCACCGGCGAGCAGGAGCTGGAGCAGCTCCGCAGCCGCGCCAACGGCCTGCTCCTCGCCTCGGGAGGCACCGCGGTCCTGGCGGTGGGCCTCGGGGTCGCCGCGACCTTCACCTTCTAGGAGCCCACCGTGCTTCTCGCGGGCCAGCAGATCGACCGCTACCAAGTCGAAGCCCTGCTCGGGCAGGGAGGCATGGCCCAGGTCTACCGCGTGCGGCACCTGCAGCTGGGCACCGAGCGGGCCCTCAAGGTGCTGATGGTCGCCAACCCGACCATCCAGCAGCGCTTGCTGCAGGAAGGTCGCCTGCAAGCCAGCCTCGAGCACCCCAACATCGTGGCTGTGAGCGACGTCATCGACCTGGGCGGCGCGTCCTGCCTGCTCATGGAGTACGTGGCAGGGCCCTCGCTGCAGCTGTGGCTGTCCCGCTACACGCCCCCCCTCGCCGAGGCCCTGGCCCTGTTCCGGCCTGTGGTGACCGCCGTGGGGCACGCCCACTGCCAGGGCTTCATCCACCGCGATCTCAAGCCCGCAAACGTGCTGCTGGCCCCCGGAAACGGAACCCTCACCCCCAAGGTGGCGGACTTCGGGCTGGCCAAGGCCCTGGCGGACGAGCTGATGGCCACCCAGGGCACCCGCACCGGGGCCGCCATGGGCACCCCCGCCTACATGTCCCCCGAGCAGATTCGGGACTCCAAGAGCGTGGGGCCGCGCAGCGACCTGTTCGCCCTGGGCTGCATCCTCTTCGAGCTGGCCTGCGGGCGGCTGGCCTTCGGGGGCACAGACCTGCTCGCGGTCTACTCCGCCATCTCCAGCAACGACTACGCCTCCCCGCGCGACCTCGTGCCCGACCTGCCCGAGCTTGTCGTGCGCGCCATCGACGCCTGCCTGGCGGTGGAGCCCGATGAGCGCCCCGAGAGTTGCGAGGCGCTGCTCGAGCTGCTGGGCCCGGCCGAGCCGGTGGCCTTCTCGGAGCCAGCGCTGGACGCGGCGGGCCCCCCCGCGGAACAGGCCCTGCCCCAGGCTGGCTCCCCCAGCGGTGCCGGGGCCACGGCCGGCTGGTTCTCCGGCTTCGGCAGCGTGCCGCCGGGTGTGGTGCGGACCGCGAGCTTCGGCAGCATGCCCCCGCCGGGGTCGGCGGGCACCACCCTGGGGTCGGTGGTCGTGGGCCAGACGGCGCCGGATGCGCCCCCCGAGTCCCTGGTCCAGGAACCCGCGGTGATCCCTGATCCGTCGCCGGCACCGGAGCCCTCGCGCCGACGACCCTGGGTGGTTCCCTTGGTGCTGCTGTTCGGAGCCTCCGGGGTCGGTGGGGGCTACCTGGCCCTCGACCGCGTCGGCGTCATCGGCGGCACTGGCGCAGGCTCGGGCCAGGCCGATGTCGCGGCCGACGGGCCGCCTTCCGATCCTGTCGCGGGGCCGCCCACAGGATCGGAGCTCGGCACCGCTGTCGTGCTCCCCGTCGCCGTCCAGGCCGAACCCGAGCCGACGCCCGCGGCCGATGAGCTCATCGGCGAGGCTGGCGAGGAGCGCGGCACCGTGGTCCTCGCCGGCGACGTGCCCCCGGCCAACGGCACCAGTGTCGCCCTGATGTCGGCGGACCCCAGCGCCGAGCTTCCCGACGACGAGCTGGCCCCGGGCATGGGCAGGGTCTCTGTGACCGGTGACGCCGAGCAGGTGGTCCTGCTCAGCAGCGACGGCAGCTTCTCGCCGGGCATCGTCCCGTCCGGCACCTACCGAGTCCAGGCGCGCTTCCCCGGCGGAGAGCTCATCTCGGCCGGGCAGGTCGTGGTCCCCACAGGCAAGGAGGTCACCCTCAGATGCACCTCAGGCTTCTTCAAGTGCGTGCAGTCTTGACCTCCCCCGCAGTCCTGTTGTTGCTGGCCGGCTGCGGCTGGTGGATCACCGACGAAGACCACGATCAGCGCTTGGACGCCGACGCCGACGGCCACATTGCCGAGATCCACGGCGGAGACGACTGCGATGACGGCGATGCTGCGGTCCATCCCGATGCCGAAGAGCTCTGCAACGGTGTGGACGACGACTGCGACGGTGAGAGCGACGAGGGCGCGCTGATCAGCTTCCACGCCGACAGCGACGGTGACGGCTGGCCCGTCGAGGACGACGTCGTGCAGGGCTGCGAGGCTCCCAGCGGCTACCGCAGCGCCACCGCCGCCTGGGACTGTGACGACAGCGACGCCGCCGTGCACCCCGAGGCCTCCGAGCTCTGCAATCAGGTGGACGACGACTGCGACGGGGACACCGACGAAGGCGTGCTGTCCAGCTGGTACCCCGACGACGACGGCGACGGCTACACAGTGGCGAGCGACGCGGTCGAGGCCTGCGATGCGCCCAGCGGCTACGCCGAGCCCTCCGGGCAGGAGGACTGCGACGACGGCGATCCGGGCATCCATCCCGACGGTGAAGAGACCTGCGGCGATGGCGTGGACCAGGACTGCGACGGCGATGACGAGGCCTGCCCGGTGCTGTCCCTGGCGGACGCCGAAGCCACCATCCTGTCCGAGACCTCGGGCGCTCAGCTCGGCTTCGCCCTCGCGGGGGCCCGGGATCCCGACGGCACCCCCTGTGTGGCCCTGGGCTCCCTCGACGACGGCTCCGGGGCCGGCGCTGTGCACGTCTACCGAGGGCAGCTGTCCGGAACGGGCACCGTGGAGGGAGGGGCCGACCTGACCCTGGCGGGCCTGGCGGGTCTGGACGGAGACGACAACAACATCGACATGGGCGTGTTCGACGACGGCGGCTTCCTGCTGATCGCCGGGGCCCGCGGCGCCGACAGCGTCTACCTCATCGATCCGCTCCTGGACGGCAGCCTGGAGGCTTCCAGCGCCCGCACGGTCATCTCGACCGAGAGCGGGGGCTGGGCCGCGGGCACCTCGGTGGCCTACGTCCCCCTGGCCTCGGAAGACGGTGGAGCCGCCGTGCTCATCGGCGGCCACCAGGCGGACACGGCGGGATCGGATTCTGGCGTGGCCTGGCTGATGGTGGAGCCCGAGGAGGGCGCGCTCTCCCTGGGCGACGCCGATGCCCGCCTGATCGGCGAGGCCTCCCTCGACTACGCCGGCCGCACGGTCTCGGACGCTGGCGACATCGACGGCGACGGGATCCATGACCTCCTGATCGGCGCCTTCGGCTTCGACTCCGGTCAGCAGAACCGCGGCGCGGCCTACCTGGTGAGGTGCCCGGTGTTGGGCGACCTCTCCCTGGCTGACGCCGACGCGCGTCTGGCCGGGCCCAGCGCCAACGACTACGCCGGCTACCCCATCGCAGGCGCGGGCGATATCGACGGCGACGGTCGTGGCGACATCCTGGTGGCCTCGCTCGGGGCGTCCCTGTTCGGCACCGGGCCCGGGGTGGTCTACATGTTCCGGGGTCCCGTGAGCGGGCACCTGGATCTGGATGTGGCCGACGCGGTGCTCGAGGGCGAGAGCGTCGGCGATCACGCCGGTCGCGGGCTGGCTGCGCCCGGGGACATCGACGGCGACGCGCGCGACGACCTGATGGTGGCCGCGCCCTTGCACGCCCCGAGCGATCACGGCGGCGGCAGCATCTACCTGTTCTTCGAGGCTCCCTCGGGGACGGTCTCCCTGGCCGACGCCGACATCCGGCTGGCGGGTGAGCACGACCAGGACTGGGCCGGCTGGGCCCTGGCCGCCGTCGACCAGGACGCCGACGGCGCATCGGACCTGCTCATCGGCGCCCCGGGCTATCTCGACGGCAGCGAGAAGGGAGCGGCCTACGCCTTCCTGGCGACCTGGTAGGCGCAAGACCGCCGGGCTGGGTGAGGGGGGAGCGCCTCCGGTCCGGTGGTTTCGCGCCTTCCAGGGCCACCTCACCCCTTGTGCTATGCTCGGGCTCCCAGCAGACCTGATGAGGACGCCATGCCCGCGCCGGGTGAAGATCTCGGGACCATGGCCGAGGATCGATACGAGCTGGTGCGCGTCTTGGGGCGCGGTGGCATGGCGACGGTCTATCAGGCCTGGGACACGCGGCTCGATCTGCACAGGGCGATCAAGATCCTGGAGCCGGCCATGCTGCAGAGCCAGGCGATGAGGGAGCGCTTCGATCGCGAGGCCCGCGTGATGGCGCGGTTGCGGCACCCCCACATCCTGGCCGTCCACGACATCGGCGAGGAAGAAGGAAAGCCCTACATCATCATGGAGCTGCTGACCGGAGGCACCCTCGCGGATCTGGTGGAGGAGTGTGGGGGGCTGGACCCGCTTCGGGCCCTGACCACCTGCCGCCAGGTGCTGGAGGCGCTGGAGTTCGCCCATGGGCAGGGCGTGGTCCACCGGGACATCAAGCCCGAGAACGTCCTGCTGGATGAGCAGGGCAGTGCCAAGGTGATGGACCTTGGCATCGCCCGCTGGACCACGGACCCGCGCGACCTGACCCGGACCGGATCGGTGCTGGGTACCTGGGCCTATATGGCGCCCGAGCTGCGCACCGACGCCACACGAGCCGGCGTGGCGTCCGACGTCTTCGCGGTGGGGGCGATGCTGTTCGCCTGCCTGACCTGCCGCCCGCCCTTCGACCTGTACGCCAGCGACCTGCGGAGCGTGCACTTCGACGGTGTCCCCGTCTCGCTCCATGGGCTCATACAGCGGGCCACGGCCTACGAGCCCTCACAGCGATACCCGTCGGCGCGGGCCATGATCGAGGCTGTCGATGATGCCACTGCCAGCATCGGCGGGCAGGGCGAGCCGGGTCTGCCCGACGAGCCCCCCGTCCCTCCAGAGCCCGCCTCCGTCGCTCCGACGCCCGCTCCCGCCAGGCGGTCGCCAGGTAGCGCAGAAACCCTGGTCGAGGAGCCTCCCCCCGCGGGCGCCCAGGGATCCTCTCGGGAGAACGTGGCTGTGGGGTGGAGTCCCAGGGTGCGCCTCGGTGCGGGCCTGGCGGCGGGTTTCGTCGGGGCGGCCGCCATCGTCACCCTGCTCTGGCTCTGGGAACCCTCTTTGGGCGAGCGGTCTCCACCGCTGGCCGGTGACGTGGTCGCGCTCGCCGTCGACGATGGTCAGCTGATCGCCCGGCGTCAGCAGGCTGGCGAGCTTCTTCACCGGACCCTCACGGACTGGCCTGTTCCGGCCGAGGCGACCCACGGTACCCTGGTGGTTCCGGTCTATGACTTCCTCCAGGAAGTGGGCGAGGACAGCAACGCCGCCCAGTTCGAGCTCCCAGGAGAGACGCCCTACGGCGAGGTTCGCTCGCTGCTGTACTCGGCGGGGCAGGCGGCCAGTCCCCGCTGGTTCCTGGTCCACGACGCCCTGCGCGTGGGCCCGTTGGAGCCCTTCGTCATCGACGACGGCCTCGCTTTGTCGGATGCGATGCACACCACGGTGTTCCTCGAGCTGGCGCGTGCCGGCGACCGCGTCGTGCTCCGAGCGTCGGTGGACTTCGCCTTGGACGGTGTGGACCCCGATGTGTGTGCCTCGACGTTCCAGGGCGAGCTGATGCGAGCCTGTCTCGCCGCAGACCCATCGGACGTCCGCGTGTTCTCGCTCGGTTCTCCTGCGGGCGGTTGCCTGTTGGAGTCCGCCCCTGTGCCGGGTCTCGAGTGGGCGGACCTGCTCGGGCCCGCGCTGCGCAGTTTCCGCTTCGACTCCGACACCGGGTTCGTCCTGGCACCGCAGAAGACCACGCCGTTCTCGACCGTCGTCGCGGTCGCGGCCGGAGTGCGCGAAGCTGGGAACTGGCCGGTTCAGATCGCGGGGGGTCTACCCATGGGAGAGGTCGATCAGTCCTTCGTCTGCGAGGGCGCGCCGACGACCGCGACGGATCTGGAGCTGGCGCGGGCCAGGTGGATGGGTGCGCGGGCGAACGGTGCCGAAGACTCGGGCCTGGCCGTCGCGCTGATCGGCGTCCGATCGCGCTGAGACAGCAGGGCTCGCGCGATCAGGTCCAGATCTCCAGGTCCCTCTCCCCTTGTGGGAGAGGGTGCGCTACAACACGTCTCGCAGGGCGGGAGAGGGGGCTACGCCGTCCCTAACCCCCCGGCCCCGGCACCACCGGCTTGCTCCTCGGATCCGCGCTCACCGGCACCAGCTCCAGCTCCTCCACCAGCACCACCGGGACGCTGATGCTGGTGGGCATGCCCACGATGGGGGAGAAGGTGGCTCCACCAGGCTCGAAGGGAGCGAGGTAGCGGCCCTGGACCTGCTGGCCGGCGGCCACGATGTCTCGCAGGACCCAGCGGTCCACCTTGGCGAAGGTCGCGCCGCGGATGGGCTCCTCTCGGCCGTCCGCGTAGACGCGGTACAGCGCCAGGGGCACCGGCAGGCGAGGGCCGTCTTCGCCCAGGAACGAGAAGGCCGAGGCGCCGCTGCGGTCCTGGGCGCGCACGGTGTCGTCCTGGAAGCGGCGCACCAGGATGACGTGGTCGTGGCCGTAGGCGGCGGCCAGCTCGAGGGCCTTCTTGCGCAGCTTGCGCTCGCTGTAGCGCTTGCCTGGGGTGACCTCGAGGCGGGCCACCCGGCCAGCGGCCCGGGCGCCGATGCTGCCGCGGGCGCGGCCGTTGGTGCCGATGGGGATGTCCTTGCGGGGTACCCGCGACATCAGCAGGGTGCGGACAATGCCGTCCTCCACCAGCGCCACGGGCACCTTGGCCGAGGTGCCTTCGACGTCGATGTCGAAGTTCGCCGGATCCGTGATGTCACCTGCCGCGTCGTCCACCGCGGACCAGCCTGCGGGCAGCACCCGGCGGTTCAGGCGTGCGCCCGTGCTGCCGTCGTCGGCGAAGCTGAAGCCCTCGCCCATGGCTCCGAAGCGGGCCTCGAAGGGCACCGGGGGTGGGGTGCCCTCGAGCTGGGTGACCAGCAAGATACGGAACAGGTCCACCGCGGCCTGGTCCTCGAAGATCACCGGCCCAACGTACTCGTCTTCGAGGGTGGGGGCCTGGGTCCAGCCCACCAGCTCGGTGGCAAGATCACCGGCGATGGTGGCCAGTTCGTCGTCTGCGGGCAGATCCTCGTGGCGCAGGATCCAGCTGCGGTGGTCCGACAGCAGGGCGCCGTCCTCGGCCCGGGCTTGGGCCATCATCCGCACGATGTACTCGCTGTGAGGCAGCTGCAGGTCGGCACCCTCGCTGTCCACGATGGTGTGGGAACCTTGCTCGGCGGCGACGATCGCGGTGCCGAGCTCGAGGCTGCCGTCGGTGGGGAAGCCGGCCGAGGCGGCCACCGCTATCCGCTCCGCCCAGTCGGGAGGGACCGGCTCCATGTGCAGCGCCGCGCCCGGGACCGTCAGCCCCACGAGCGGATCGAGCTGCTCGACCTGGTAGTCCCCGGGGTACTCCGGTGGCGGCGTGAAGGCCGCGGCCTTGCGCGCGTGCTGCTCCACGGCGTCTTTGTAGGTGGAGTCGGTGAGCTGCCAGCAGCCCATCCGCAGGGTGTGCTCCGTGAGCTGCTCGGGCAGCCCGAGGCGACCAAAGCCCGACTCCCAGCCGCCGTAGCCGGTGTTGTCGAAGGCCGGTGAGCCTACCCGCACCTCGACCCCCAGGGCCACGAAGGGCGAGGCTTCCCGGCTGATCAGGCTGCCGAAGCTGGCCTTGGCCTGGGCCTGATGGATGTCCAGCAGGTGGTAGCGCAGGTGGTACAGCGGCGGCGCGTCGGGCAGGTTCAGCAGGGCCTGGTGGCGCTCGATCTCCTGGGCCAACACCTGGCGTTGGACCTCGGGGTGGAAGGTCTCGGCAGCCGGGGCAGCGGCCACCGCCAGGGCGATCAGGGTGAGGGCGGCGGTCATCGCGCACCTCCCGCGGCCTGGCCGCCGGGGGGCGGGCCTTCCGGCTTGGGCAGCAGTGGCGGTCGATCCTCGCCCTTCTCCTTGAGCTGTAGCTCCACCTCGCGCAGCAGCAGGGTGGGGCTCACGGCGCTCACGGGCACCCAGCCGGAGCTGGCACCGCAGGTGCCGTTGAACACGCCCTGGTCGTCGCCCGCGGCCACGATGTTGCCGAAGGCCACCAGGGGGGTGCCCACCAGGTCCACGCCACGGATCAGCTCGTCGGGGCGCCCGTCGGCGTAGATCTTCCAGCTGGTGATGGCCCGGACGTTGAAGGCGTTGGGCAGCACCCGGCCGGTCATGGTGAAGCCGCCGGCGATCTCCTCGATGTACAGGCCGTACTCGAGGCCCTGGGCCTTCACCTCCCGCAGCAGCATGTCCCGCAGCCGATCCCTGGGCACGGTCTCGGACGCTTCGATGATGGTGTTGCCCATGCGCGAGCTGGGGGCCTTGCCCGTGCTGCGCCGGCCGTGGCCATTGGAGTGGGGGAAGTCGGGCAGGGGGGAGCGCCCCATCAGGAAGCCCTGGAACACGCCGTCTTCGACGATCTCGGCCCGCTGGGCGGGCACGCCTTCGTCGTCGTAGGCGTAGAAGCCGTTGAGCTCCTCGTCTCCCAGCACCTTCAGGGTGGGGTCGTCGTAGATGTCCATGAACTCGGGCAGGATGGGCCGGCCGACGTACTCGAGGAAGGTCTTGCCCTCGCTGTCGAGCTTCATGCGGTGGCCTTCCACCCGGTGGCCCAGCACCTCGTGGAAGAACACCGCGGCGGCGCGGCCGTCCAGCAGCACCGGGCCGCTGTAGGGCTCGCCGCGCGGGGCATCGAGCTGGGCCACCAGCAGGTCGCGGGCCGCGTCGGCCAGCTCTGCCAGCTCGGCCTCGGCGGGCAGCTTGTCGATGCTGCGGTAGGAGAGGATGCGGTCGATGCTGAGCTGGTCGCCGTCGGTGGCCGTGGCGCTGACCGACACCCCCAGCTTGACCCAGGTGCCACCGTGGATCAGGCGGGAGCCCTCGGTGTCCACGAAGGTCTCACGCAGGTTCTCGACCTGCAGCACCGCGCGGCTGGCGTGCACCCGGGGATCGTCGTCCAGCCGGGCGCTGATGCGCTCGAGCACAGGCTCCCAGTCCGCCGGTTCCACTCGCTCGAAGATCACTTCCCGGCGGTCCACGGTGGGCTCCCGCAGCTCGAAGTCGGGGGCGACGATCTCTTCTTCGACCTTGACGTTCTGGTTGGCCTGCACCACCACGATGCGCTCCACCGCATCGCGCCAGCGAGCGTCCAGCTCCTTCCACACGGCGTGCTGCAGGCCGTAGCCACCGTCGTCATCGACGGGCAGGGCCAGGGCGCGGCGGGCTTCCTCTCGCAGGGAGCTCATGCCGCGCAGGGGGTGGGTGGAGTCCAGCTCGGGGCTGCCCACCCTCAGCTCGATGTCCAGGTTCGCACCGCTCTGGGTGTCGCTGTCCATGATGGTGCCCGCGGTGGCGGCGATGCGGGTCTTCTCCCGCTCCTCCACAGCCAGGGCCACGTAGTAGGGAGGCTCTTCGCGTTGCTCGAAGACGGTCATCGCGCGGCCCAGTTCCGCCACCAGCACCTCCTCGACGGCCGAGGGCTCAGCGGCGTGGGCGGGCAGGGCGAGGGTGAGGGCGAGGAGCGGGAAGAACAAGGTCGCCTCCTGGGACGGGACCGAGGCAGCTGCGTATCACGGGCCGGGGTCGGGGCACCGAGCCGGTCGCCGCAGCTGTCACGCGCTACGCTGACCTGTGCATCGACCCCCGAGGAGAGCCATGGGTTCCACCCCCCACCCGGCCCGCTGGTGGTGCCGCTCGGACGGCCCCGAGCCCCGCTTCCGCTGCGAGCTGTGCCCGCGTGCCTGTGAGCTGAAGCCCGGGCAGCGCGGCTTCTGCTACGTGCGCATGGCCACGGACGACGGCCTGGTGCTGGACACCTACGGCCGCTCCAGCGGCTTCGCGGTGGACCCCATCGAGAAGAAGCCGCTGTACCACTTCCTGCCCGGGAGCGGGGTGTTGAGCTTCGGCACCGCCGGCTGCAACCTGGGCTGCCGCTTCTGCCAGAACTGGGATCTGTCCCGTGCCCGCAGTGCCGATCGCGCCCAGGCCAAGGCCTCGCCGGCCCAGATCGCGGCCTTGGCGGCCCGCCGCCGCTGCGCCTCGGTGGCCTTCACCTACAACGAGCCCATCATCTTCGCCGAGTACGCCATCGATGCGGCCCACGCCTGCCACGAAGCGGGCGTGCGCACGGTAGCGGTGAGCGCCGGCTACATTCAGCCAGGGCCGCGGGAGGCGTTCTTCGGTGTGATGGACGCGGCCAACATCGATCTCAAGTCCTTCAGCGACGACTTCTACCGCCGCCTCTGCGGCGCCCGGATCGGCCCGGTGCTCGACACCCTGCGCTGGCTTGCCCAGGAGACCGAGGTGCTCGTGGAGGTCACCACCCTGCTCATCCCAGAGGAGAACGACAGCGACGCCGAGCTTCACCAGCTGTGCACCTTCGTGGCCGAGGAGCTGGGCCCCGAGGTGCCGCTGCACTTCTCGGCCTTCCACCCCACCTACAAGCTGACCGACAGGCCCCGCACTCCCCACGCCACGCAGAAGCGGGCCCGGCGCATCGCCCAGGAGCACGGCCTGGCCCACGTCTACCTGGGCAACGTCTACGATCCCGAGGCCTCCAGCACAACCTGCGCAGGCTGCGGGCAGCGGCTCATCGAGCGAGCCGGCTACAGGCTCGGCGAGCGCAGGCTCGTCGATGGAGCCTGCGCCCGCTGTGGGCGTGTGCTGCACGGGGTGTTCGTCTAGCGGCCGCCGGTGCTGGTGGCGGTGAACGTGGCGGCCGCGGCGCTGGTGGTGGTCTCGACCAGGTCGCCGTCGAGGTCCGTGGTGATCATGCCCGCGCTCGAGAAGTCCACGTAGCCGTCACTGTCGGTGAAGGCGGTGGTCACGGGGTGGTACTCCCCCAGGAGGCAGCAGCGGGACATGTCGTCCACCGTCCGGGTGGTGAGGGCGAGACCCAGGGTGGTCTGGGTGATGCTGACCGGGTTGATGTCGATCCAGCCGTACTCGGTCTCCATGGGCACACCCATGGGCTGCAGCTCGAGGGCGCCCTCGGTGTTGCGGATGATGATGCCCACCAGCTCCTTGGCGTCGGTCTGCTGGACCACGGTGGCCATGCTGGGGGAGATGTCCTCGGGGAAGACGGCCCAGTCGAAGTCGTAGACGATGGCGTCGTCGATGTCGCCGTCGTGCAGCTGCACGGTGGTGGTGGCGCCGCCGCGGCCGTCGGTGGTGATCACGTTGCCCACGTGGGCGACGGTGAGGTTGCCGTCGGCGTCGGGAAGCACGGCGCCCAGGGGCTGCGCGCCAGCCTGCAGGGCGGTGCCGAGGGTGTCGACTCCGAAGGTCTGGCCGGCGTTGGCATCAGCGGCGAAGGTGAGGGTCAGGGCGGCGAGGGTGAGGGTCTTGGCGTTCATGGCTTCGTTCCTTTCGGTGAGGGGGTTCGGGGTGGCCTTCTCGGCCGGACGACCCCTACGGGAGCAAGCCGTGTGCCAGAGGATGGCACAGTGTGTAATGCGTGGAACTTCAACGGGATCACGAGAACCCATCCCCCGCGGATGGGCTCGGTCCTCCACTTTTGTGGAGGCTCGCCCTACACCGCTGTGGATCTACAGCGAGAACAGGTCGTCGTCTTCGCGGCGGACGGCCTCGACGGTATTGGTCAGCTTGGCCACGTCGAGGCTCAGCTGACCCGCCACCGGGGTGGCGGCCAGGGCGGTGGCGATGTCCTGGGAGGTCGCCTGAGTGGCCAGGCGGCGCTCGAGGCGGGTGGCGATCCACAACATCTGTGCCAGCAGGTGTGTGTCCTCTTGGCCGGCCAGGGCGTCGGGGTTCTCCTGGTGGCGCACCGCCAGGCAGACCTCTTCGGGGAGGTTCCAGCGCTCGAGGCAGGCGCCTCCGAGCCGGATGTGGTCGAAGCCGAAGAAGTGGGCTTCCTTCTCGAGCAGCTCGTGGGAGCCCCAGCGCATGCGCTCGAGCATGTCGATGTAGGTCTTGTCTTCGAGCTTCAGCAGCAGCAGCATGCCGATCTTGTGGAGCAGGCCCACGGCGAAGGGCTCGGAGTAGTCGTCCCAGTCCACGTGGGCGCCCAGGTGTCGCATGGCATGGCAGGTGCGGATGCTGCGGCGCCAGACCCGACGCCGCCAGGGGCCCTCGGCGGCGCCCATGGTCATGGCGGCCAGGGACAGCGCCATGCTGCGCACCGTGCGGAAGCCGAGCACGAACAGGGCCTGGCGCAGGCTGCCCACGGTGCGGGCCAGCCCGAAGTAGGCCGAGTTGGCCACCTTGAGCACCTGGGCTGTGAGCACCGGATCCAGGGAGACGGCCTTTTCGAGGTCCACCAGGTTGGTGCGCGGATCGTCCACCACCCGCAGGATGCGGACCGCGGCCGGTGGGAACACACCCAAGTCGTCGGCGCGCGCCAGGCGCGCACCGATCATCTTCTGTGCGAAGTCGTCGTTGGTGGAGTTCATGGTGTCTTCATAGCTACCACGACCCGGTTTCGCCCGTCGAGTTTCGCGCGGTACAGCGCCTGATCGGCGGCTCGGAAGATCCGAGCCATGTCGCCTTGCCAGCCGGACTCGGCCGTGGCCAGGCCTACCGAGATCGTCAGGTCCAAGCGCAGCTCATCCGCCTCGAAGGGAGTGTCCGAGATCTGCCCGCGCAAGCGTTCCGCCACGGTCCTTGCGCCCTCTGAGGTTGTGCAGGGCATCAGCAGGGCGAACTCTTCGCCCCCGATGCGTGCCAGCAGGTCCACGCGGCGGATCATGGACTTGCAGCGAACGGCGAGCTGTTGCAGGACCCGATCACCCACGGGGTGACCGTGGACGTCGTTGACCTGCTTGAAGTGATCGATGTCCATCACCAGCAGGGACAGCGGGGAGCCATACCGGCCCAGGCGGTCCAGCTCGTAC
>CAZHIK010000025.1:0-24265 GCA_964532635.1 uncultured Enterobacterales bacterium | reverse complement strand
GACGACATCAACGCCGAGCTGCGCAAGGACCCCGAGAAGTCCTTGCTCATCAAGGCCCACGCGGATCTCGACTACGGCAGCTTCCGGGCGGTCACCGACAAGATGGCCGAAAACGGCGTCCCCATGGTCCTCATCGCGGCCGAGAAGCCCACCGAAGTGGGCGGCGACGACAAGGAGGAGTAGCCATGGGCATGAAACTCGACACGGGCGAAGCCTCGGGCCCTTCCAGCGAGATCAACGTCGCCCCCCTCATCGACGTCGTCCTGGTCATGCTCATCATCTTCATGGTGGCCGTGCCCATCAAGATCGACGAGATCGCCGCCAACCTCCCCAAGAAGACCGAGGTCGTCGAGCAGAAGGACATGCCCGAAGACCAGCTGGTCATCATGGGCTGGACCGACGGCAGCTACGGCCTCAACAAGCTCCCCATGGAGCTGGGTGATGTCTACGAGGAGCTGCGGGTGCGCCTCAAGTTCAAGAAGTCCCGCGTGGTCTTCGTGGACGCCCATCCCGACGTGCCCGTGCACCGCATCGTCAAGATGATGGACACCGCCCGCATGGCGGGCGCCGAGCGCGTGGCCATGGCCCGCCTCAAGCCCGACGGCCCCCGGCAGTACACGCCCGAAGAAGTCCAGCTGATGGAGCACATGAGCGCCGAGCAGCTGATGGAGGCCCGCAAGGAGAAGCGAGCGGCAGAGGCTGCGGGCGAGCTCGAGGGTGAAGCCGCGCCGTAGCGCGTCGCTGCAAGCCTCTCCCATCGTCTACATCATGCATGGCACGGGGATCTGAGCCGGGAAAGGCCTTGTTCACGCCCACAGCGCGCGCAGGGGCAACGCGGTGACGCTCTCACCGAGGGGCACCTGGGCTTCACCCTGGTAGAGCACAAGCCCCTGGACGAAGCGATCTCCAGCGATGTCAGCCAGCTGCCGCAACCCGCGGAGGTCCCGCGGCCGCACGCTGGAGGAGGACTTGACCTCAACACCAACCAGGCGGCCACGCCGGTCCTCGAGCACCAGGTCCACCTCCAGCCCACCGTGGGTGCGGTAGTGGTACAACGCCGGGCGCAGTGACGAGCAGTCGCGCTGACGGGTGAGCTCGGCCGTCACGAAGCTCTCCAGCAAGCCGCCAGTGATCGGGCCGTCCTCGTCCACGCCCAGCAAGTGCGCCGCCAAGCCGGTGTCCACAAGGTGCATCTTGGGCGAACGAACCAGGCGCTTGCCGAGGTTCGTGGACCAGGCGGGGAGCCGCTGTACGGTGAACACGCCTTCGAGCAACGCCAGATAGCGGTTGACCGTGGTGAGCGGGATGCCCGCACTGCGGGACAGCTCGGAGACGTTGAGGAGCTGTCCGGTCCGCGCAGCGAGTAGCGCCAGGAGTCTGGGCAGCGCCGCCAGGTCCAGGATGTTGCTCAGATCTCGGACCTCACACTGCAGGAGGGTGGTGAGGTAGGACTCGTACCAGCGCGCCCTCCGCACACCACTGCGCGTGAGGGCCTCGGGATAGCCTCCGGCCACGACACGCGCGCGCAACGAGCGCCCGCCACCGCAGCTCGACTCTGGAAGCGCACCCGCGAAGGCCAGATCCACGAGGTTCTGCGTGGTCCCCTCGAGCTCCTGCTGCGACAAAGGCCAGAGGGTGATCACCTCCATGCGGCCCACCAAGGAGTCAGCGATGCGGGGGAGGGCCATCAACCGCGCGGAACCTGTGAGCAGGAAACGTCCGGGACGTCGATCCCGATCGATGCTCTCCTTGAGGGCCAGGGCCAGCTCGGGCACGCGCTGGACCTCATCCAGCACCACCGGGCCCCGCTGCGCGGCCAGAAACCCCTGTGGATCCAACCGGGCGGCCGCTAGCACAGTGGCGTCGTCCAGGGTGCGATACGGGGCTGGGAAGTGCTCAGCCAACAGGTCTCGGACCAGAGTGGTCTTGCCCACCTGCCGGGCTCCCTGGAGGTAGACCGCTGGTGTGTCGGCCAGGGCATCGATGATGGAGGAGGAGAGGAGACGTGAGTACATGGCTGAATTTTTCCCTCTACGTGGGTGATTTTCACCCACCCCTGGCCGCCCCAACTCATTATTCCGGAATCCAAAGGCTCCAGGGCTCAGCCACGCCTCACCCCTGCCACCCTGACATCCCGATCGCACCCCGAGCCCGCTCCCGCGGGCTCGACTTCCTTGGAACCCTTGTTTTCGCGTAGGCACGCTCCTTGCTTCCAGACGGAGCACACCAAGGAGAGTCCCATGCGCACCCTGCTCATCGTCATGCCCGCCCTGCTCATCACCACCGGCTGCCTCGGCCCCGACCTGGCCGACTACTGCGGCGAGCCCGACGAGACCGCGGCCGACTGGGCCGACGGCTACGAGAACAGCGCCCAGGACACCCACGACGGGCTGCTGGGGCTGTGGGAGGGCGAGGCCGACATCGACGGCGATGTCGAGCCCATGCGACTGGTCATCAACGAGGCCACCTCGGACCCGGTCCTGCGCACCTACCCCGACGCGGGCGAGGGCTACGACAACGTCCAGGTGAGCGACGGCTGCCTGGACAGCTACCGCATCACCATGCCCGTGCAGATCATCCTGGACGACAGCGGCATCGACATCGACTTCGACATGGAGCTGTCCGAGTCGGGCTTCTCCGGAGGCTGGCACACCACCGCCGAGATCGAGATCCCCGACTGCAGCGAGGAGCCCTGCGCCCTGGTGCTGAGCTTCGACCGCTACAACGTGGACAGCAACGAGATCGTCGGCAAGCTGCGCTGGGAGGACACCACCGAGGACGACAGCGGCGCGGCCACGATCTACGACGCGAACGTGACGCTCACACGCATCACGGAGTGATGCCTCGGGCGAGGGTTGATCCTCCCCTGCACAGGTCTTCGGCGGATGTAGGGGAGGGGTTCATCCCCTCCCGCCGCTCGGCCCCGCCTCCAACCACGCCGCATACCGCCCATGCAGCTCATCCCTGTGCCCTCGCAGGCTCTCGCGGGTCCAGTCCGAGGTGTCGATGGGCGGGTGGATCTGGATGTGCACCTTGCCTGGGCTTAGCTTCCAGTCGTCGGGCCGCAGCATCTCGAACACCCCGTGGAACACCAGGGGCACGATGGGGGCCTTGGTGTCCAGGGCCATGTGGAAGGCACCCATCTTGAAGGGCTGCAGCTTGCCGTCACGGGTGCGGGTGCCCTCCGGAGCGATGACGGTGCTGAGTCCGTGCTTGCGCAGATCGTCGCCCAACTGCCGGATGCTGAGCATCGCCCGCTTGCGGTTGCGCCGGTCCACGAAGCGCCCGCCCAGCAGCCACCAGGCCTGGCCCATCACCGGGATGTAGGCGAAGGACTTCTTGCCCAGGTAGCTGAAGCGAGGGATGCCCAGGGCCGAGAAGATCAACACCTCGAGGAAGCTGGCGTGGTTGAAGGTGATGATGCGTGCCGAGGGCTCAGCCAGGTGCTCCCAGCCCTGCACGTCGTAGCGGATCCCCGCCACCCACAGACAGGGCCGCCCGTAGATGGGGCCGAACACCGATGCGAGCCGGTGACGGATCAGGCCCAGGGTCAGGATGCTGGTGAGGCAGCCCACCCCGAGGACCAGGACGGTCCACAGGGCGGTGAAGATCCAGAAGACGAAGGTGCGCAGGACAGCCATGGGCCAACCCCCGCGGCGGATCAGGCGCCGCTGATCTGGACGCCGTCGAAGACCAGGGTGGGCACCAGCGTGGAGCTGTAGATCCAGGGATCGTTGCCCACCGCCACCAGGTTCATGAACAGGTCCACCAGGTTGCCGGTGGCGTTCATCTCTCCCACACAGGCGCCGATCTCGCCGCCCTCGATGAGGTGGCCCTCGAGGCCGAAGGAGAAGTCGCCCGTGGTGCCGTCGGAGTTTCCGCCCAGCCAGCCGGTGACGTAGATGCCCTCGCCCACGTCCTTCAACAGAGCTGCCAGATCCGAATCCCCCAGGGTGATGACCTTGTTGGAGGGGGAACCGGTGGTGGGCTCGAGCTCGGCCTTCTTGCCGTAGTAGGTGTCGACGTAGAAGTTCCTGGCCACGCCGGCCTCGAGGATCGGCAGCTTGCGGGCCGCGATGCCTTCGCGGTCGAACAGCCGCGACGCGAAGCCCCTCACCAGCAGCGGATCATCGATGATGGTGAGCTTGTCCGACGCCAGGGACTCGCCGATCTTGCCAGCCCAGAACGAGCGACCCTGCTGGATGGAGCGCGCGTTGGCGGGGGAGAGCAGCGAGCCCACGAGCCGGCCACCGGCCCGGGGGTCGACCACGATGGTCTTGACCCCGGTGGGGCCCTTGACCGAGCCCAGCCTGGCCAGGGCACGACGCAGGGCGCCGGCCCCCACCACGGAGGGATCCGGCAGCTCCGTCAGGAAGTGCCCGCCCAGGTAGTCGTAGTTGGAGGGGCGCTTGTCGCCTTCGTCCTGCAGCGAGACGGAGGAGACCATCCACACGCCGGTCTCGGCCGAGGTGCCCGAGAAGCCGTTGGAGCTGGCCGCGGCGAGCATGTATTGCTCGTCCTGGACCGTGCTCTCGGTGGAGATGACGGTCTCGTGGTCGCCCGCGGCGGCGTCCATGGCCTCGCACCATTCCTGGCGCTGGGCCTGGGTGAGGGCGTCCAGCCCGCCGTCCACCAGCTCGAGATCCACATCGGATCGCCCCTCGAAGAGGGCCGGATCGGGGATGGTGCGGTGGGGATCGGGCTGCAGCGCCTTGGTCAGGGCGACGGCTTCGTCGATGAAGGCCTGCAGGTTTTCGGGGCGCAGATCGGTGGTGTTGTGGGTCGAGTACCTACCCTCGGCGTAGATCTGCACGCTGAGGGCTCGGGAGGTGGACTCCTGGACCTTCTCGAGCTTGCCGTCGCGGGTGGTGAACTCGACCGAGCGGTTGCGGCTGGTGCGGGCCCAGGCGTCGTCGGCGCCCGCGGTCTTGCACAGCTCAACGGCTTGTTGTGCGCGTTCGAGGAGCTGATCGATCTTACGCATCTTCGCCTCCGACGGTGATGGAGGAGACCAGGGTGGTGGGCAGGCCCTGAGAGACGGGCACGCCCTGGCCGTCCTTTCCGCAGGTCCAGCCGCCCGTGTCCAGGCGGAAGTCGTTGGCCACCATGGTGATCTTGGAGAGCACGTCGGGGCCGTTGCCGATGATGTTGGTGTCCTTGATGGGGGCGGTCTTCTTGCCGTCTTCGATGAGCCAGCCGTTCTTCACGTAGAAGGTGAAGTCGCCAGCACCGATCTTGACCTGGCCGTTGGTGAAGGTCTCGGCCACGATGCCGTTGCCGACCGAGGCGATGATCTCTTCGGGGTCGTGGGGGCCGCTCTCCATGAAGGTGCAGCGCATGCGCGGCACCGGGGCGTGGCGGAAGGACTCACGGCGGCCGTTGCCCGTGGGCTCGACCCCGTAGTGACGGGCGGAGATGCCGTCGTGCAGGTAGCTCTTCATGATGCCACCTTCGACCAGCACCGTGCGCTGGGCCTCGACGCCCTCATCATCGACGTTGAGCGCGCCGCGCTCGTTGGGCTCGATGCCCGAATCGACGATGGTGACGTGCTCGGAGCTGACCTTCTTGCCGATCATGTCGGCGAAGATGCTGATGCCCTTGCGGTTGAAGTCGGCCTCCATGCCGTGGCCGATGGCCTCGTGCAGCAAGATCCCCGACGCGCCTGCGGCCAGGACCACGGGCTGCTCGCCCGCAGGGGGGCGGCGGGCCTCGAAGAGGATCATGGTGCGATCGACGGCCTGCTTGACCAGCAGGTCGATCTGGCTCTGGTCGTAGAACTCGAAGCCGCGACGACCGGCCAGGTTGGAGCTGTTGGACTGGGTCTCGTCGCCCTTCTTGGCGGTGACCGTACACCAGACCCGGGTCATGGGACGGGTGTCCATGTGCATCGCACCCGTCATGTCGGCCACCAGGACGTGGTCCTCGTAGTCGGACCAGACCACCCGGACCTTCTCGACGGCAGGATCCGCAGCTTGGGCCTGAGCGGCGATCTTCTCTACCAGCGGGAGCTTCTGGGCAACGCCGACATCGGCGAGCGGGGTGACCAGGGTGTACAGGCCCTTGTGCTCCACGTAGCGCAGCGACTCGATGGCCGGGCCACCACCCGCAACCGCGATGGAGCTGGCGGTGCGGGCCGCCTGGAGCATGGACTCGAGGGTGAGATCCTCGGTGAAGGCGTAGCCGGTCTGGTCACCGACCACACAGCGAAGGCCCACGCCCAGATCCACCGACGAGCTGGCCTTGGAGACGATGCCGTCTTCGAGGGTCAGGCTGCTGGAGCGGCTGTGCTGAAAGTACAGCTCGGCCTGATCGGCGCCCCTGGCGGTGAGCTCGGACAGCACGGTCTGGATGGTGGCCTGGTCGATGCCGAACCAGGTGAGGAACGGGTTTTCCGGTGTGGTGGTCATAGCGGTCTCGATGGGCGCATCCTTGGCGCAGCCGGAGAGAAAGCGTGGCACGGACAGCACGGCCACGCCTGCCGCGCTGGCGCCGATGAACTGGCGTCGCGTGGGAGGTAGCATGAAGGCTCCTGCGGTTGACGGACCCAGAAGTGGTAACCCGCCCCGCCATGCCCCCGGCGGTGGATCGCCCCGGGTGTTGGCACCGCTACGACGAGCCCTGGCGCAGAGCCAGCACCTCCTGCACCGTGCGCACCAGCGCGGCCAGCTCGAAGGGCTTCTCGAGGAAGGCCCGGGCCTCCGCCCCCACGGACGCCGGCAGATCGTCCTCAGCCGAGTAGCCGCTCCACAGCACCACCGGCAGCTCCGGATCGCGAGCCGCCAACTGGCGAAGGGTCTCGGGCCCGGAGATGCCTGGCATGCTCAGGTCCAGCAGCACCAGATCGATGTCCGCACCACGCTGGCGGTGCAGGTCCAGGGCGGTCTCCCCGTTGGGAGCCTCGAGCACGCGATAGCCGAACTCCTTGAGCACCTCTCGCGCCAGCTCACGGACCGCATCCTCGTCGTCCACCACCAGCACGGTCTGCCCGCCGCCGCAAGACAGCTCCCTGGCCGGCTCGGTCGGTACGGGCTCGGGCACAGGCTCGCAGGCGGGCAGATAGCAGGTGAAGGCAGCCCCTCGTCCGGGCTCGCTCTCGACCACCACCCGGCCGCCGTGCTGGTCGACGATGCCGTAGACCACCGCGAGGCCGAGTCCTGTGCCCTGATCCGCGGGCTTGGTGGTGAAGAAGGGCTCGAAGATGCGAGCCCGGGTCTGCTCGTCCATGCCGATGCCGTTGTCTCTCACGGTGAGCACAAGGCAGGGATCGGGCAAGCCGCTGGGCAGGGCCGGGCCGCGCTCATTCTGGCCAGCCCGGGAGAGCTCGACGGTGATGCGTGGCTTGGCCTGGCCCTGACGCTGTGCCTCCTCGAGGGCATGGCGGGCGTTCAGGCCCAGGTTGAGCAGCACCTGCTGCACCAGGCCGGCGTCACCGAGGAACCAGTGGGCACCCTCGGGAGGCTCCCAGACCAGCTGGATGGCTCGATCCATGGAGCGCCGCAGGAACTGGCTGACATCGTCCACGATGGGAACCAGATCGTGGGGCTGCTTGAAGACCTCGGCGCGACGGCTGAAGGCCAGCACCTGCTTGACCAGCTGCGTGGCGCGCTCGGCGGCTCCAGCAGCCGCGTCGGCTCGGCGTCGCAGCTCCTGATCTGCACCAGCCTGAGCCCCGATGCGCTCGAGGTGGCCGCGGATGGGCACGAGCAGGTTGTTGAGATCGTGGGCCATCCCCCCCGCGAAGCGGCCCATGGCCTCCATCTTCTGGGACTGCCTCAGCTGCTGCTCCAGCTGCTGGCGCCGGGTGGTGTCGCGAATCGCGATCACGCCGCCTTCGAGAGTGCCATCGGGCAGGAACACCGGAGACCATCGGAACTCCACGCTGACCCGACCGCCGTCCTTGCGGCGCAGGAGGGCGTGGAACGGGGCGTCCGAGGGCTGCCCGAGGGACCGCCGCGGAGTGTCGGGACGCAGGCTGGCACCCCGGAGGTCCTGGGGCTCGAGCAGCTCGGTCCCCATGGCACCCACCAGCTCCTCGGCCGAGAACCCCGTGATGCGCGCCGCGGCCGGGTTGGCGTAGAGGATCGAGCCCTGCAGGTCGACGCGCACCACGCCGTCGAGCAAGGCCTCGAGAGTGCTCTGGTGCTCCTCGTACAGGGCCTCGAGATCACCGGCCCACTCGAGCACCTCGGCCTGCAGGGTGGCGCTGTGGCGAGCGAGCTTGGAGGAGCTGGCCTCGAGGGCCTGGGACAACCGCGCGAGGTCCGCGTAGCGCTCCAGATCACCCAGGGCGGCCAGGGCCAGCTCTCCCAGGGCACACGAAGCCTCGACGTCGAGGGCGGCGAAGGCCGCCTCCTCCCTGGCATGCTCGAGCAGCAGGACTCCCCGTTTCTCCCCGTTCAGGGGGAGACAGAGCCAAGATCGGGCGTTGACCCCCTCGGATGCCTCGCAGGCCTTCGCACCCGCCAACGACGATCCCCTGTCACAGCGCGCGGCCCGCTCCTGCTCGACCTGCTGGATGAGCCGTACCGGCCAGTCGTGACACACGGACAGGGGCGTGGGCAGCTCGGCCACCCCCGGGGAACCGGAGGAGGCGATCAGCGCCAGCTCACCATCGCGCGACACGAACAGGCCCACCCGGGTCGCCCCAGCGAAGGCGCCCACACGCTCCGCCAGGCCGGTTCCGAGCAAGGCGGGATCGAAGTCGTCGCTGAGGCTCCGCGTGGCTCGTCCAGCGGCCAGCACCTGAGCACGTGGATCATCGCTGACCCCAGGACGGGGCCCTTCCACGTTGCTGCGTTGCCCGCTGGGAGGATCAGCGAGGGGCACTCCACCCCAGCGATCCCAGGCTTCACGCGCCCCTCGAGAGAACAGGTCTGCGACGCGCTCGTGGCCCACAGACCGGTGGTAGCGAGCCGCGCGACGGCAGGCCAGGGCCTCGTGGTGCAGAAAGCCCATGGCTGCCGCACCCTCGACCGCGCCCACGAAGGCCACCGCCGCGCGATCCGGGTGTCCCTCCAGAGCTGCGATCTCGGCCTCCACCAGGGCGCGCTTGTGCTGGTGGTTGGCGGGACAGGCAGCCGCCCAGCGACCGAGGGACTCCAGGTGGTCCCGCAGCGCAGCGACGGGCGATTCGGTCGCCAAGCCCGCCTCGTACTCCTGACAGAGCATCACGCTGTCGAGCAGAGCCCACTCCGCCAACGAGAACATGCCCGCTGCGGTGGGCAGATCGTCTCGCAAGGCGTCCGCGTAGTGGCGACCGGCCACGGGATCGCACAGCAGGACCGCGTGGGCCAGGTACACCAGGTAGACGTGGGCCCGGGCCACCACGTAGTGCCCGAGCGTGGCCGCGAGCGCGTCGGCGTCGAGGGCCGCGATCCCCAACGCCTCCAGCCGCTCACCCTGGCCGGACAGCTGCGCCATCACCCTCACCACCGCGGTGCACACGGTGGTTGCGTCCTGGTAGCTGGCGGTGTCCCGCACCAGCTCGAGCTGCTCGATGCAGCGGGGCAGCGTGTTGCCCAGCGGGTGGCCCCGCCAATACAGCCCCAGAGCCCCGTTCATGGCCAGCCAGCCCGCGTAGTCGAACTGGCCATGCTGCAGAGCCACGTTGACGGCCCGCAGCCCCAGCTCCAGGCCGGAGTCAAGCGAGCGGGTCCAGTGGTTGACGAAGTTGACGTAGAGGTGGATGACGGGGGCGTAGAGGCTGCGGTCGGGACGCTCCCGCTCGAGCTCCAGGGCCAGCCTCCCGAAGGCCTGGCCCCGCTCGTACTGTCCCGAGGCGCAGCACAGCAGCCCCTGGAAGGCGTAGCCCAGCGCGGCGATGTCCCCGTTTCCGTGCTCGACACACAGGTTCACCATGCGCATGACCACCCAGGGCATGATGGCCGGGAAGACGTACGCCGGCGGGGCCAGGGCCCCCAGGAGTGACAACTCCAGCGCTCGCTCCCCAGGAGGGAGCGCTGGGGCATTGGCCAGGCTCTCCATGCTGCACTCATCCAGCAGCTGCGCCTGGCGGACGGCAGCCTGGCCCACGAGGGCACCCCAGGCCACCGAGTCGTCCCGATCCGGCAGCTGCGAGCCCAGCAGTGAGAGGCCTCCCAAGGCCTCGTCCACCGCCTCGAGGTAGCGCGAGCCGTGGACCAACATGTTGGTGCGCTGCACGCACAGGGCCACGCGATCCTCGAGGCTCTCCGCCAGCGACGCCGCGCTGTCCAGGTGGTCTCCGGCCTCGTCGAAGCGCCCCACCGCCTGCAGCGCCTGGGACAGCAGCCGGTGAAGCTCCAGATCGAGGCGCGGCAGCCCAGCCCCGCCGACCTCGAGCACCGCGACGAGATGCCGCTGTGCGACCTCCCATGCAGCCCCCTGTACCGCGCGTCGGCCGGCCTCGAGCAGCAGCTCCACTCGGGCCTTGCGGGCCTCGACACGCTCTCCTTCGGCGGGCAGGAGGTGCAGCTGATCCGCCACCGTGAACAGCACGCGCACACGCAAACGCGCGGTCCAGTCACGGCGCAGGCGGCGCACGATGCGACGGTGGAGCTTCACCCGCCGCTCACTGGAGAGAGCCCGGTAGATGGTGTCGTGCAGGCGGGCGTGCTGGAAGCGCCAGCGCGGGCTGCGCTGCTCCACTCCGTTGGCCGCCTGATCGCGAAGGAGCCCAGCCCGCAGCGCAGGCTCGAGCAGCTCGAGCAGCTCTTCTACGCTGCACTTGGCGCTCACCGCCAGCAGCTCACCGTCCAGCTCCGATCCGAGGCAGGCCGCGAGCTCGAGGATCTCCCGGGTGGGGACCGGCAGCGCTGAGAGAGAGGTCCCCACCACCTGGGACTCGCCGTAGCTCTCGGCCAGACGCCGAGCCTCCCCGAGATCCCAGGCCCAGGTATCGCCCTCACTGCGAAGAGCGCCGAACGCGTGGAGCTTGACCAGCAGCCGCTGGACCGACCAGGGATTGCCCCCCACCAGCTCGTGGACCATGGCCGCCAGCGGCGCCGAGCGCTCCACCGAGCACCCGAGCAGCTCCGCCACCAGGGAGCCGACCTCTTTTCGAGCCAGCGGGCGCAGCTCGAGGTGGCGGGCTCCGTCCGCAGCCAGGCCCAGGGCACCCCGGATGGCCGCGGGCTCCATGCCCTGCTCGTCGCTACCGGTCCTGGCACCGAGGACGACCAGCAGGCCGGGCCCGCGGTAGCTCGCGCAAAGGTGACCGATGAGCCTGAGGCTGGAGGTCTCCGCCCACTGAACGTCGTCCAAGAACAGAACCAGCGGATCGGCCTGGGTCGCCAGGGAGCCCACCAAGCGATGCACCAACAGCTGGAAGCGCTGCTGGGCCTCCTGTGGACCCATGGCCGCGGGTGGGGGACGCGGCCCACAGAGCAGCTCCAGCTCCGGCAGCAGGCCGGCGAGCAAGGAAAGCCCCTCCCCCACCTCGGCCTCGAGGCGCCGCCGAAGGGTGCGTTGGGTGGATGGGGGCTCCGCCAACAGCTCGTTGATGATGCCGTCCAGCGCGGCGAGCAGGCCCTCGAATGGGCCGGTGCGCTGCCGCACCCAGCTGCCCCGGCTGACCCGGGCTCCCTCGGACCGCATGGGCTCCACCAGGGACTCCACGAGCCGTGTCTTGCCGATGCCCGCAGGACCGCTCACCAGCGCCAGCACCACGTCACCGCGCTGAGCGAGGTGAAAGGCCTCCCACAGTCGCCCGACCTCGCGCACGCGCCCATGCAGGCTCTCGGCCGGGCCGAGGGTGCGGCGATCGGGGGGGGGAGGAGACATCGTGCGTCCGGAGCTGGCCAGGAGTAGGACTGCGGATTGTGGCACAGCGGGGCCGCTAAGCCCATCGGATCGCTGGCGTGACACGAGAGGAGCCAGGGGAAAGTGTCTCTTTCTTCACGATCACCTCCCGTCACGTCCGGTTACCTGCTCCCGGATTCCGCGCCTCGACCGCTCGACCACGGAGCCCTGGTGGACATCACCACGAGCACCGCTGTCCTCACCCTGGCCCTGGTTGGCTACGGCGAGGTCCAGCAGGGACGGCCCAGCTGGGCCCAGCGCGAGATGCATACCTACACCAACATGGTGAGGGTGGACCCCATGGCCTGGACCGCCGAGTACGGCTGCTCCACCACCAGCTTCACCGCCACCGAACGCACGGACAAGCCTCCGCTGCTCTACCACGACGGACTCACCGAGATCGCCCAGCTCCACAGCGAAGACATGGCGGCCCACGGCTTCATGGATCACTACAGCTGGGACGGCACCAGCTTCTCCCAGCGTGTCTGGCCCTACTACCAGGGCACCACCATCGGCGAGAACGTGGCCTACGGCTACCGCGACAACAGCGCCGCGGTCTTCGAGGGCTGGATGTGCAGCGCAGGCCACCGCACCAACATCATGAGCGCCGGCTTCACCGACCTGGGCTGCGGCGTCCAGCGCGACTACTACACCCAGGACTTCGGCGGAGGGGCCTCGCGCCCCCACCAGCCCGTGGCCATGGGCGTGCACCTGCCCGAGCGCCCCCAGGGCAACGTCACCTTCCTGGCCACCTTCGACGACGACGCGCCAGCCTGGTTCGGCGTGGAGACCCCCACGACCTGCGCCGAGCTCGAGCGCATCGCGGGCTCCGGCCGACGTGGTGCCTGGTCGATCCGTATCGACGCGGAGAGCGGCTGCGTGCCCTATCGCTTCCTGAGGACCACCCGCAGCGGTGATGTGCACGCTATGCCCACCACCGGCGCCTACCAGTACGGGGCGGGCTGCGAGCCCTGGGTCAGCGAAGACCCCGGCGGCTGCGACGACGATCCCGACCTCATCGACACCGGCCCCTGGGACTCGGGCACCGTCTGCGCGCCCGACGACCGCAACTGCGACGGTCGCCCGGACCGCCCCCTGGACGGCGTGCTCCCCGAAGGCTGCGGCTGCAGCGGGGCTGGTGCCGGGGTTGGCGCCTGGCTGGGGTTGATGGCCGTGCTGGGGCTGAGGGCTCGCAGGGACTAAGGTCCGACGTCGCCCTGGGCGTTGCCGTCGTAGGTGTTGCCCAAGAGGTCGGCGTCCGCACCGTGACCGACGAGGATGCCCCAGCCGGCGGAGTCGCGCAGGGTGCTCTGCCGGACAGAGGCGTCGTCTTCGAGGGTGACGTTCGCCCCGTCCCAGGCGCCGCCGAAGGCAACCTCGCAGCGCTCGATGAAGGTGCGCTGACCGGCATCGATGACCACGATGCCTTCCCAGCCGCCGGGGGTCTCACCGACGTGGGTGAAGGTCAGATCCGATGCGTTCAGGCTGCCTCCATCGACCACCAGCCCACCGCCATCATCGAAGTGCCAGGTTCCTGGGCCAGTGGCGGACAACGTGCCGGCCAGCACGCGAATCTCCTCGAGGACCAGCAGGTCGGGGGACGTCTCGGAGCCCAGGCTGGTGTCCTCCACCAGATCCCCACCTTGGAGCACCACCCCGTCCCAGCTCGAGCCCGAGTAGTCGTTCTCCCCCACCCATGGGAGCACGCTGGGGCTCACCACCAGCCCATAGCCATCCCCCGCAAAGCTGCAGTCCGTCAGCTGGCTGATCACACCGGTGTCCACCCCGCCGGTGATCTCGAGGGCCGTGCCGGGGGCCCCGTTGATCTCCGAGTAGCGGAAGGACAGGTCCGGGATCGCGGACACGACGCCCCCCCCCACGATGCTGGCCCAGCGGAAGTCGGCCATGGTGGCACCAGCGTCGATGGTGACCGTGAACTCGGCGCCCTCCCAGCCCAGCAGGGCGGCGGTGGCGTCAAAGCTGCCCCGCATCACGATGGAGCCGCCGCCGCCGACGTCGATGTCGCCCGTGGTGGCGAGCATGGCGCCGCCGTCCATCCACAGCACACCACCGTCCCCCACGCTCACCCCCTCGCAGAGGTAGGGCACGTCGATGGGGGCCAGTCCCACGGAGCTGTCCAGGCTCTCCCCCAGCAGCCTCACCGCCGCGCCGTCCACCTGATCCAGGTAGATGCCCGAGAGCACCGCCGCCGCGGGCCACGGGATGCTCAGGGGTTCCTCGGCGTAGGCCACCTCCAGCTCCTCGATCACCGAAAACTCGGTGCCATCGGCGTACAGGCCCCGCTGAGTGGAGTTGCTGAGGACCACGTTGGAGACCGAAGCCGCGCCGCCATCGAGCCACACCAGGGCTCCCTCGGAGCCGGCATGGCGCACGGTGAGATGAGCCAGATCCACCGAAGCGTCCTGGCCCACCAGTCCCACCCAGTCCCCCTCCAGGGGGAAGGGCTGGGCCGATGCCAGCAGCAGGGGCTCGCTGGAGCTGCCCACGGCCTGGAGCGTGCCCTCTTCGATGCGCAGAGCGGTGCCCAGCTCGGCCACGACCTGGACCCCGGGTTCGAGGGTCAGGGACCCGGTGACCACGACGTCGCAGGTGATGCGGTGGCCATAGTCGGCCGACCAGGTCGCCTCGCCGGTGATGGCGCCACAGTGCTCGATCTCGGTGATCCCGTCACCCTCCGGTCGGTCCAGTGGGTTGCCCTTCTGGCAGGCGCCCAGCACCAGCCCTACTCCGAGGCATCGAATCAGCCTACTCGGTGCGAGCCCCACACCCATCTGGACCTCCGGGTTTTCCAACATGATAGCACCGTGTAGAGGAGTGCCGACCTGCGAGCATCAGGATCGCGCGGCGCTCGGGAGTTCGCCATGTCCCCTCTTCCGCAGCTCGTCCTGGCCCTAATCGCCTGCCACTGCAGCCCCACAAGCGACACCCACGACAGCGAGGCCCGCGGGGACAGCGAGCCCGACACCGGCGCCCTGCACTCGGACCCGCCCCACAGCGGCGACACCGGCCAGCCCGGCTGGCAGATCGACAACCTGCTGACCAACCCCGACTTCGAGGAAGGCGCGGGGCACACCCTCTCGGGCTGGGCCAACGAGGAAGGTGGCGGCAGCTGGTCCGAGGAGATGGCCACCAGCGGCAGCCACAGCGCGAAGCTCGAGGCCGGCAACGGGTCCGAGGTCGCCTGGACCCAGAGCGTCCCGGTCACGGGTGGCACCCTGTACCGCTTCTACGGCCAGGCCGGCTTCGAGGGCATCACAGGAGACGGCGCCAGCGGCCTCCAGCTGCTCTGGTACGACGACGAGGAGCGGCTCCTGGAGCGGGTGGCGCTGCCAGACCACAGCGGCAGCCGCGAGCTGGCCCTGGACTACCCTCCCGGCCTGAGCCTGCGCGCACCCGACGATGCCACACGAGCCACCGTCGTCCTGGCCCTCACCGGCCCCGGGCGCGCATGGTGGGACGACATCGTGCTGGGCGAAGCTCCGCTGGGCACCATCCGCGGCACCATCCGCGATCCCGACGGGTCCCCCCTCGAGGGCGCCACCGTGTCCATCATCGGGGAGCCCTGGGATCGGAGCTACCAGGCCGTCACCGACGCCGACGGGGCCTACGCCCTCGACGAGACGCCGGTCTCCATGCCCCGGTACGTGCTCCAGGCCAGCCTCGACGGCTACCGCAGCCGCTCCCAGGGAGAGGTGGCCCCCAGTCCCGACTACGAAACCATCGTTGACTTCGAGCTGCGGCCCGGTACCGACCCCGAGCTCACACTCCGCGCCCGCTTTGGCCACCTGGCCACCTGGAGCCACGTCGAGCTGGACGCAGACCTGCTGGCCCGGTCCGTCCTCCCGAACGATCCCAGCGCCTACCCCGACGAGGTGCAGGTCCACCTGGAGGCAGGAGAGTTCATCGATCCCGAACACAGATCGATCCAAGCCGTCGCCGAGACGATCCTCGCCGAGGTCGACGACCCGGGCAGCACCTACGAGGTGGCCCGCGCCGCCTTCGAGTGGATCGTGCGCAACATCGAGTACGAAGGCCTCTACACTGCGGGCTCCGGCCTGGTCGACGACCCCTGGCTCGACGTGACCACGTCAGCCTGGATGTCCCTCTCGGACGACGGCTGGGCCTGGGGCACAAGCTTCTCGGACTGGATCACTAGGCCCGATGAGCTGCTCGCCATCGGCTCGTCCATGTGCGCGGACCACGGCTGGCTCACCGCAGGCCTGATGCGCTCCCTGGGCATCCCCGCTCGGGCGGCCCAGGGCACCATGGAGTTCTGGGCACAGGACTCCACCGGCGAGGGCAGCTGGTTCGAGATCAGCACCGCCAACGGCCGCGGAGAGTGGCGTGAGAACGGAACCTTCGGCTACTCCTGGCTACAGGACCGGCTCACCTCCTACCCGGTGGATGCCAACGGCCTGACCAACTCGACGTGGGAGTGCGACAACGGGTGCCTGTGGAAGGAGGTCCACCCCTGGGGCGAGAGATACATGCCGGACGACGACGGCCTGGCGGAGGCCCTCGTGGACCTCGCCTCCTTCGCCGACGACGGCACGGCCCCCTCGAGCACCGTGCCCTCAGGCACCGGCTCCCACCACCGCATCATCTACCGGGACGTCACCATCCACCTGGGCGACATGGTGGAGCAGGACAGCATCACCGTGCGCTTCCCCATGATCTCCCCCACCGAGGTCTACAGCCCGTCAGAGCACTACGCCTACTGGACCAACCTCGAGGACCAGGTGGTGGACGTGCGGGTGAGCACGCAGTGGGATCCCTCGGGCACCGAGAGCCTGGGCTGGTTGGAGATCGAGTACGACTTGAGGGGATTGCTGGACTGAGGGGTCGGCTGCTAGGACGGCTCGGCCCAGCTCTCACCCACCGGCGCACAGTCCCCCGAACTGGACGGGGCGGTGTCGGCCTCCCCTGTGCAGGCTGCGAATGGCGCGAGCAGAACAGGAAGAGCGGCCACCGGTGCCGCGATGCGCGACGTGAGCCCGACATCGGGAACGCCGGCCCCCTCCGAGGGAATGGCCCGGGCTGGATCGACGCCCTCGACCACGAGATCCAGTGTGAACTCGAGCTCGCAGACCGGCTGGTCCCACTCCGGGCAGATCTCGGCCACCGGCACCTCTTCGTAGTCCACCAGGGGTGACAGGCAAGCTTCGCCCTGTACGAGAAGATCGGAATGGTTGCCTGCCCATTCATTACCCGAGAGCGAGGCCCAGGCCTCGTCCAGGAACACTCCAATGCCTCGATTCTCAGCGATGGAGTTCCTCTCGAGCAACAAGCCACGGGAGCCATCCCATGCACTCACCTCGGTAGCGAACACACCGTCCCCGCACCGAGTCCCGGTACCGTGGGACACACCGCTTCCGCGCTGGATGATGTTGCCCGACAGGTCGTAGGCCCCCTGCCCGGCGAAGTACGCCCCTGCAACGGGATGATCCGCGATCGTGGTCTCGCTGACGTGCACGCTTGGAGCGCCATAGGCCCCCTGCTGACTACCGAAGATCCCCACCCCACCCCCCAGGTTCACGCTGCCCCGGGTGCTCGAGATCGTCGAGGCATCCACCACTGCAGCGCCGTAGTCCACCACCGCGATGCCGGCGAACTGATTGTCCAGCACCGAGCAGTCAGTGCAAGCGATGCTGGCGCCCTCCCCCACTGCATACAGACCAGGCCCTTCGTTGTCCCGGGCTACGATTCTCTCCAACGCAACGTTCGCACCGTCCTGGGCGTAGACACCGAAGGCAACCGCGGACAGCTCGTCAGCGCCGAGTGTGGTTCCAGAGATGGTCGTGTCGGTCGCGGAGACCATGGTCCCCGAGTCCACCGCCGCGATCCCGGCCATCCCGTTGTCATTGACAAGACAGTCATCGACGAACAGTGACGCTCCTATCACCCCGATGCCCCTCATCGCGTTTCCCGAGATCTCGGTGCCCCTGCCAACCAGGGACGCCCCCCCCTGCCCCACCACCCCCCTCCCCCGACCCCCCAGTCCATCCCTGGACGGGTCCCCCCCCCACCCGTCCACCATCCGTACCCGGGTCCCCTGTCCATCAGCAAGCAGGCCGATCCCGACATTCCGCAGAACCTCGCATCGAACCAGCTCGAGCGCGGCATCAGCGCCGACCTCCACTCCGTGCCCCGCCATTCTCCACCCTTCGCGGGTGTCCACCACAGAGCTGTCGGCCAGGGTGGCCCGCGTGCCCTCTCCACTGATCCACACCCCCACCGTGTCACAGCGCGCGACCGCGAGCCTCGCGGCGCTCAGCGTCGCACCATCAGAGACCTGCAGACCGTAGCCGACCTCGAGGGCACTATCGATCCGCGTGTCGCTGACCATCACGTCGTGCAGCCGGACCACCGTGCCACGCTCTGCGGCCTGCAGCCCTGATCCCATGTTGCCGATGAGAGAGCAACCGCTGGCCGCGAGCCTCGCCCCGCCCTGTACCCCGATTCCAGCGCCTCCAATACCGAGGGGGTCCGAGTTCGTCTCCTGGACCAGGCTGTCGCGAACCGTCAGCTCGGTGGCATCGCCACGAGCCATGATCCCAGCGGTGGTGTTTCCGACAAGCTCACAGCGATCGAGCTGAACCTCGGCGCCAAATCCCGCGTCGAGGCCTAGGCCGCTTTCCCAATTGTCATCCAGCCGGTTGTCGAGCACCGCGCAGTCGCGCATGGTGCACAGGGTTCCTGCGTCGTACGCTGCGATCCCGACGCCAGCATTTCCTGAGAACTCACAGACCTCGGCTCCCAGCGCCGCGCCCTGAACGAGATAGGCGCCAAACGCGAACTCCGCATCTGTCGACGTGTCGGTGCCCGCGATCCGGCAGTGCCGCAGGCTGGCTTCCGTGGACACACCGGTGACATGCAAGCCCGCGAACCTGTTGTCGGTGACATTGCTGCTGTCAGCGAACAGCGCTGCTCCTTCCCGCACAAGCACTCCGATCCCCATCCCACCGGATGCAGTCGCACGGGTATCGCGCACTGCGCTGTCGTACAGCTCGACCCTGGTGCCACTTCCGTCGGCCAATATCCCGATCCCCTGGTTCCCTGAGACTGCGCTGTCCGCCACCAACAGGCTCGCTCCATCTGTGACCGAAGCGCCGAATCCCCACGCTCCAGCCTCGCTCTCCAGGGTGTCGCGGAGGACACAGCGAGTGAGCGTGACCACCGTCCCCTCCTCAGCGATCATCGCTGTCAGGCCTCGGTTTCCGAAGAGTTCACAACCCTGGGCGTGCATGGCTCCACCACCTCCGGCGAGGAGCGCCGCACCGTAGCCCACGCGCTCGCCGGGGAGGGTGGATGCGATCGTGCAGTCATACAGCGTCACCTCGGTCCCGTCCGCGCGGACCTGCACACCGGACTCGGTATTGCCCGTGATCTCGCAACCCTCCACATGAAGCGAAGCTCCGTTGTAGGCGTAGATTCCGTAGCCCAGCGTGCCGTTCGTCTCGGGCACGCTGTCGCTCACTACGCTGTCCACGATGGAAACCCGAGTCACGCCACCCTCCCCCAGGAGGCCGACCATCGCATTGGCTGTCAAGCTACAGTCCTGGAGTTCCAGGTCCAAGGAGGCTCCGATGCCCGATGCTGAGGCGAGGACTCCGCAGTAGGCGCAGTCGTGCACGCCCACATCCACCAACCTGGACAAACCCGAGCGAGCCCTTACGCCCGACCAGTTGGCCCACCGCACGGTCAATCCAGAGATGTCCACTTCACCCTGCCCCACCGAGATCTCGATTCCCGCAGTGCTGTCGTCCCCCCCGCTGGCGTCCAGCGTGACCAACTCTCGACAGCTGCCGCTGAGTCGCACACCGGCGTGATCCGTAGTCAAGGAGAGGGTCTCGGCGTAGATTCCACGGGCCACGGCCACCATCGCACCGCCCGCGCTTCCCGCCAGGTCGAGGCCCTCTTGAATGGACCGCAAGGGCGCCGTCTCGCTCCCATCACCGCCTGCTGGCGCCCCCACGTTCACGAAGACCGTTGATCCATCCACCTCGAGGTCACCCCAAGGCCCCTCACCACACCCCACGGGCACGCAGCTGCCGCTGTCAGCCACGAATCCATCACTGCAACCAGGGCCTACCGCTGTGTCCTGGCTTGGCTGCGGTGGCTCACAGCCGACCAGCAGGAGAGTCAAGAGCAGTATGGCGTTGGTGGAGGGCGCAAGCATGGCGAGACTCGCATGAGAGTATCCCACGAGAGGCACCATTCTCGTACTTGTCATGGGAGAATTGGAATCGCGGCACGCGAGCTACGACTGTCCCCTGTAGGCCCAACTGCCCTCCCCTGGCCTCGCCGCCGCCCAGACGCAGACCTGGGAGACACGAAGCCACGCCTCGGCCAGGCCCGCAGAGAGCGGGGGGGGTGAGGGTGCGGAGGTTCATGGGGAGGGGGGTGTGACGAGCGCGGGGCGCTCGACAACCAAAGCGGACCGATGTTTTCAGTCCTCCCGCTTACGCCTCCAGGCAGCACCACCCAGCAACCCAAACCCCATCAGCAGGCTCGCGGAAGCCGGACCGCTGCCCTGCCCCAGGCAGCCGCAGGTGCGGAAGATGGGCGCACCCGTGTCGTCCGGCGAGTCGCCCGTCTCGTCAGAGGGCGCAGTGTCGTCGGGCGGGGAGTCGGTCTCGGTGCCCGGGTCGGTGTCGTCGCCGCAGTACTCCTCGGGATCGCTGGCGTACTCGTTGTCGCAGTCCTGGGAGATCCAGATGGGGCTGGAGTAGGCCAGCTCGCCGTCGGTCTGCACCACGCTCAGGTAGACGGCGTAGTTGCTGCCGTCCCAGCCGCTCCAGGCGTACTGACCTTCGACATCCAGGGTGTTCGGGGTGGCCTCGTAGATGGTGTCGGGCCGCGCACCCGCCTCGAGCTTCACCGCGGTGAGCGAGATGTCCGACACCGTGTCGGTGCCGTAGATCTCCCAGGTGAAGGTGGGGTTGTGGACGATGATCTCGTCGCCGGAGATGGCGGTGCTGTCCCCCTCGACCAAGCTGTACATCACCACCATGCGGTTGCCGCTGGTGGCGTAGGTGCGCCGGTCGGCCAGGGACTCGAAGACGTTGGCGCGGGTGAGGGTCGGAGCCCAGAAGGCCGCCAGGCCAGACAGCTCGTACTTGATGGTCAGAGGATTGCCGAACCAGCCGTCGTGGTTGTCGGTGGCGGCGAAGAAGCCGAAGCGGTGCCCGCGGCTCAGGCCCTCGCTGATGTTGCCCTGGGCGGTGGAGTCCACCGTGTCGCCCCACTCGGAGTAGACCTCGACCCCTGCCCGCAGCTCGTGGTCGTGGTCGGTCCAGTTGCGACCCGTCTCGACCGTGGCGTGGGGCAGCACCAACGAGCGGGTGCCCTGGTCGGCCTCGAGATCCCGCGCCAGCTGCAACAGGCTGCCGGCACCCTCGAGCCCCGTGAGGTCGGCGTGGGCGCCGTGGAAGCCGACGCAGTCGTCGAAGTAGATGTTGTGGTGGCCGTCGTTGGTGCCCGAGTAGTTGCCCATCCACTCCGAGCCCAGCATCACCAGGTAGCTGCCGTCGACCGTCCACTCCTCGCAGCTGCGCTGCAGCTCGGCCCACAGGTTCTCGTCGTCCATCTCGACGGTGGACATCTTCATGGACTCGCAGCTCACGTCGTGGCCCATGGCGTCGCGGGCGTAGACGTGGTTCTCGTCGACCTCCGTGCCGTCCTCGTAGACGATGGTGTGGCCGTGGTGGGAGTGCAGGTCGCCCCAGAACAGTCGCAGCTCGGGCTCCTCGGTGCTGACCACGATGGGGTTGGAGTTCACCGTGAAGGTCCCGGCGGTGACCTCGATGCGGTGCACGCCGGGGTCGTCGATGCTCAGCTCGAACTCCAGCCAGCCGGGGTTGTCCTGGTCGTAGTCTTGGCTGGCGCCGCCGTAGGCGCCGGCAATGGTGGCGGTCTCGCCCCAGGCCTTGATGGGATTGCCCAGACGATCCAGGGGGGTGACCGTGAGCTCGAAGCTCTCGCCGGCTTGGAGGAAGGACGGCGCCGAGACCCAGAGCATGACCGCGTCGCGCTCGGACACCACGTCGAACTCCGGGTAGGGCTCCACCGCCTGCCAGCCGCCCCCACCGATGTTCTCGAAGGCCCGCCAGCGCCACTTGTCGAAGGCGCGGTCGGGGAACTGGTGGGCGCAGTGCACGTTGGTGGAGCTGTCGCCGATGCGCAAGGTGATGGTGTCGCCCTGGACCAGATCGCCGCTGTCGATGTAAGCGTCGGTGTAGGCGTAGCGGTGCACGTCGTGGGTGACGGTGGAGCGCTCGAGCAGCACCGTGGCGTCGCCGGAGGTCGAGACGGTGACGAGCGAGCCGGAAGCCACGTCGGTCACGGGCTCGAGGGCTCCGCACTCGGCGTCGTCTTCCTGCAGCGCCCCCCACTTGGACCAGCGCATGCCGTGGCCCCAGGGATCCTCCACACGGATGTAGTCGCCCGCGGTCATCCCGCCCTCGCCCACGGTGTAGACGTAGTCCACGGTGTCCTTGGTCTGAACGGTGAACTCGGACTCGGAGATCACGGCCGCGCCCTTGGGAGCTGTACCCACAGTGCTCATGTCCGGTGCATCACCCCAGACCTCGCCGTAGGGCGGGGGCGGAGCGGGGGGGGGATCGGCAGCCGTTGCCTCGAGCGGCAGCAGCGCCAGGACAGAGATGTGGAGTGCTGGGATCATGCCCCACCCGTACCCTGTGGAAGTGCCACTGTCAGCGGTGATAGGTGCGTCTCACTCGGAGGATACGGATGAGTCACTTCGTGGTCCACGGCGGCAAGCCCCTCGCCGGCAGCATCACGGCCAGCGGCAACAAGAACGCCGCCTTGCCGATGATCGCCGCCACCCTGCTCACCGACGAACCGGTGGTGCTCGACAACCTGCCCGCCATCCGCGACGTGGCGGCCATGCTCGAGATCCTCGAGTTCCTGGGCGCGAGCGTCAGACGAAACGGCTCCAAGGCCACCGTCTGCTGCGCGGGTGTGCAACAGGCGGAGATCCCCTGGGAGCTCTGCGAGAAGACGCGAACCTCATTCCTGATGGTGGCGCCCCTGCTGTCCCGCTGCGACCGGGTGCAGCTGCACCGGCCCGGCGGCGACGCCATCGGCCGCCGCCGGCTGGATCCCCACTTCTATGGCCTGCGCAGCCTGGGGGTGGAGGTGGACGAGGAGCACTTCGTCTTCGAGGCCAAGCAGCGCTTGCGAGGTCGTCAGCTCTTCTTCGACGAGGCCAGCGTCACCGCCACCGAGCACATCCTGATGGCAGCGGTGCTGGCCGAGGGCACCACCACCATCCTCAACGCCGCCTCCGAGCCCCACGTGCAGGACCTCTGCGCCCTGCTCGGCAGCATGGGCGCCGACATCGAGGGCGTAGGCACCAACACCCTGACCATCCACGGCGTGCAGCGCCTGGGGGGCACCACCCACCGCATCACCTCCGATCATGTCGAGGCCGCCAGCTACCTGGCCCTGGCAGCAGCCACCGGCGGCGAGCTCACGGTGCACGGTACCTCCATCAGCCACTACACCGGGTCTTCGAGCGCTTCGGCCTGAAGCTCGAGCTGCACCGGGACCACGTCCACCTGGCGGGTGGGCAAGTCCCTCGGGTGATGCCCGACCTCGGCGGCGCCATCCCCCGGGTGGACGACGGCCCTTGGCCCCAGTTCCCCTCCGACTGTATGAGCGCCATGCTGGTGCTCGCCACCCAGGCCCACGGCACCGTGCTGTTCTTCGAGAAGATGTTCGAGAGCCGCATGTACTTCGTGGACCCGCTGGTCCGCATGGGCGCCAACATCATCGTCTGCGATCCTCACCGAGTGGTCATCACCGGCCCCTCCAGGCTCCGCGGCGCCACCCTGCGCAGTCCGGACATCCGAGCCGGCATGGCCCTGGTCATGGCCGCCCTCTGCGCCAGCGGCCGCCCCAGCATCATCCAGAACGCCGAGGTCATCGACCGCGGCTACGAGCGCTTCGAGCACAAGCTCCGGGCCTTGGGAGCGGACATCGAGCGGGAGGGGTAGACTCTCCAGAGGAACGCCCCCCCGGAGACCCCCATGGACGACAAGCTCTGGACCCCGCTGCTGGTCGCGGCCCTATGGATCGCCTTCGCCCTGATCTCCGCCGCCGTGGCCCTGGGCCTGGGCGGAAGCAGGCTGCTGCCCGCCAAGCTGCGGGTGGGGGCGCTGCTGCTGACCCTCTCCGCCGTCGCCGTCCATGGCTGCGGCGAAGCCGAGGAGATGTGCTACGCCGCTCCGGCTCCCGACGACAGCGGTGACACCGACACCGACACCGACACCGACACCGACACCGACACCGACACCGACGCGGACACGGACGCCTACTAGGAGCCCGTAGGGCATATCGCCGTACCCGCCCACGACGCGGATAGCGCGCCGAACGCGAGGGCTCATTGCTGACCCCGGACGTATGGCGCGGATAGCGCGCCATGAGACCGTTGGGAATAGCT
>CAZHIK010000024.1:0-24820 GCA_964532635.1 uncultured Enterobacterales bacterium | reverse complement strand
ATCCGCGCCCTGGACCCCAAGGCCCGCGGCATCGTCTCGAGTGGCTTCTCCGACGATCCGGTCATGGCCGAGCCCCAGCGCTTCGGCTTCTGCGGCGTGGTGGGCAAGCCCTATCGCCTGTCGGAGCTGGGACGGGCCCTGTCCAAGCTCCGACGGGGGGCCGAGGCGTGAGGGGCGGGCTGCTGCTGCTGTCGCTGCTCGCAGGCTGCCACTGCGGACCGGCCCCCGAGAGCGAGCCTCCGAGTGAGAGCGGCGAGAGCGGCGACACCGAGGACAGCGGGGTCATCGCGCCTGTTGAGATCCTCGTGGTGGTGGAGGAGCCCGAGGACACCCTCGTCCATGCCCCCCCTGCGCTGGCGGTGGTGCAGGTCGGCTTCGGGGATGGACCGTCCATCGGCGCGACGATCGCCGCAGCCACCGGCGATGGCACCGAGACCCTCGCTCTGCCGGACACGGCTCCCCCCGAGCACCTCGAGGCCCTGGGCAACCTCTACCTGCCGGTCTCCGGCGCGCTGTACATGATCATCGCCTTCGAGGACGACGGAGACGGCGCGTACCAGGAAGGGGAGCGCGTCCTGGGCGTGGCCATGGACCGCTGGGTGATGTGGTACGAGCTCGATCTGGGCATCGACGACAGCGGCGGTGCCACGCCGGTCCGGTCCTGGCGCGTGGTGGATCTGGGCATCGCGGGGCAGTACGCGCCCAACCGCTGCGCCCTGGACACCAGCTGGCCCCTCGAGTGGATGATGGACCTGGGCTTTCCGCAGTATCACCCGGTTGATGAGCCGATCACGGTCACCCTTCGAGGTCTCGAGGCCGACCTGTCCCTGGCGGGGAACATCGTGGACCTGCCCGAGGATCCGCTCCGCTTCGCCGCGCTGCCCTACCCACACGTGGGCGAGCGCGAGGTGCAGGCCGGCTTCGACCAGTCCGTCGGCGCTGGGCAGGCCAGCTTCGAGGCCGAGCTGGTGGAGGCTCCTCCCGCGGAGGATGACGTTGGCGCCGATCCGGACTGGCGCTACACCATGCACCTGCTGATGCCCTACGCCGACAGCGACGGCTCCGGGGCGTGGAACCTGGACGATGAGCTCGAGGGCAGCGCGACCTGTCTGGACGGAGAGCATGCCTGGGCACGCTACACCCGGCCGGTCTCGAGCTACCGCGGCTTCCGCTTCCTGGACTGCTACAGCGGTACGGTGGGCTGGCGGCTTGTGCGCTACGCCGACAGCGGGGGGGTGGAGTACCTGAGCAGCAGCCAGGCCGAGCAGCTGGTGCTGGACTTCACCGACTGCCGCCTCGACTGATCCCTCATGCGCGATCCGGCATAGGGGAACGCATGTCCCTCCGCTCCCGGCTCCGCGAACCCTTCCCCCTGCTCTTCGCCACGGTGTTCCTGACCTTCTTGGCGCTCGTGCTGGCGCGGGTCGCGGCCGAGCCCATCGCCGCCAGGGAGCAAGCGGCGCCGGTGCTGGCCCTGGTGCTGCGCTCCTTGCTGTGGGGGGGGCTGGCGGCCTGGGTGGGTGCGGGGCTCGGCAAGCGGCGGAAGGTCGAGGGCCTCGTGCCTCTGAGCCTCGGCCTCGGGCTGGGCACCGGGGCGTTCTCGGGGCTGGCGGTCTGGATCGCGGCCCATCGCATCCCCGTCACGGCGGCGCTGATGCCCGAGCCCGCTCTGCTCGATCCGATCTGGCTGGCAGTGCTGGGGATCACGGCCGTGATCCTCGCGCCGCTGGGGGAGGAGTGGCTCTTCAGGGGCACCCTGTTCGCGGGGATCGAAGCCGAGCATGGTCGCCGGGCGGCCATCGGCGCCACGGCCATCGCCTTCGCCCTGGTCCATCTCGACCCGGTGCACCTGATCGTGGCGGCGGTGGCCGGGCTGGCACTGGGGTGGCTGCGGGATCGCAGCGGCAGGCTGTGGCCCTGCGTGCTCGCCCACGCCTGCCACAACGCCTTGTGGCTGGTCAGCGGCGTGATGCAGGGCGGCGGGTGAGCGCTACCAGGTGGCGGGCTCGGCGGTGAAGCTCAGGGCCGCGGAGATAGCGGGCTGGTCACCCTCGAGCTGGATGTCCGCGATGCTGTCGCTGGACAGAAGGGTCTCGATGGTCTCGAGGAGCTCTTCCTTGGTCTGGTCGCCGTAGCCATCTTCGGGGATCAGGGGCTCGACCACCTGGACCATCAGCAGGTCCACGGGGATGGCGCCACCCATGGTGCAGGTGGTGCCGTCGGTGCTGAGCTCGCCGGTGGCGATGGCCTGCCACACGGGGATCATGATGGCGGGCTCGTCGGCATAGAAGGCGACGGGGATCTGCACGTCGCTGGGGCCCAGCTCGATGGCGACCTGGTCCAGGAAGATGCCCTCGAAGCGCGAGTAGGGCTCGCCGTGGGCGTCGTAGGACTGCTCTTGATCGAGGCTGAGGGTTCCGTGATCGTCGACCGAGCCGAGAAGCAGGTCGTAGGTGAGCACCAGATCGGTGTAGCTGGTGTCGAGCAGCTCCACGAGATCGCCGGTCTCGAGCGCATCGGCGATGGTGGCGTTGAGGCCATCGCGAGACATGTCGTCCTCGACCATCATGTCCAGGGCCATCAGCACCGAGGGGAGCTTGTTGTTCACCTCGCCGTCGTCGGTGAGGTCGAAGCCCTCGCCGGTGTCCAGCAGCTCCATCGCGGTGACGCGGTAGGTGCCGGCCTCGAAGTCGGTGGGGGGCTCCTGGAGCTCCGTGTCGCCGGTCTCTCCGGTGTCGTCGGGCTGGTTCGCGGTGTCGTCCGTCTTGCCGGTGTCGTCTTCGCCGCAGCCAACCAGCAGCAGGGCGCCGAGAAGTGCGATCTTGGTGAAGCGGGCCATGGTCTCCTCCTTTGGGTCGCCATAGCCTAGCGCATCATCGCCCAGGTGGACAGCGCTACGTTGCGCGGAACTCCAGGTCGGATAGTCGCCCTGGCAACCTGCGCCGGAGCACTACATGGGTCTCCTCGAGCTTCTGCTGGCCGACGACGTCCAGGCCTTCAACGCCGCCCGCGGCCGGCACGCCTCCCCCGACCTGAGCGTGGCCGATCTTTCGGGCCGATCCCTGCAGGGGGTCGACCTCACCAAGGCCGACCTCGAAAACGCGGACCTGAGCGGTACCGTGCTGCTCGAGGCCGTGCTGGTGCAGGCTCGCCTGGACGGGGCCGATCTCACGGGCGCCGATCTGCGCCAGGTCATCGCCCACGGCTCACGCTGGCGCGGTGCCTACCTGGGTGACGCTTGCCTCGACGAGGCGGAGCTGCCGCGGGCGGACTTCAGCGACGCTGAGCTTCCCGGGATTCGTGCAGAGCACCTGGATCTGGCTGGGGCCCGGCTCCGCAACGCGGATCTCGAGAAGGCGAATCTCCCGGGCGTGGACCTCTCCGAAGCCCACCTGGGTGGCGCGAAGCTGGTGGGGGCCGTGCTGACCAAGGCCAGCATGGCTCAGGCCAAGCTCGACAAGGCCGACATCAGTGGTGCCGACCTGAGCGAAGCCGACCTGCGCCAGGCGCGCATGAGCGGCGTGGTGGCCACCGGCGCCAAGCTGGCGGGTGTGGCCCTCAACGGCGCCGACCTGACCGGCGCCAACCTCGAGGGTGCCGACTTGTGCGGCGCGGACCTCACCCGCGCCGATCTGGGGGGAGCCAAGCTGGCGGGCGCGCGCTTCGAGGGTGCGCTCCTGCGCGAGGTCCGGCTGGACGGCGCCGAGCTGGGCGAGGCTCAGCTGGCGGGTGCGCTGGTGGACGCCGCCAGCCTGGGGGAGCCACCCAAGGAAGACAGCCTACCGGCCACCGGCCTGCTGCTCGAGGACCTGGACGGCTGCGTGTCCGGTGGTGTCGCCGGGCTGCTGTGGGACAACCGCGAGGCCGGCGGACGGTCCCGCCTGAGGGTGGTCACGGTCCCGCTGGACGGCAGCTGGGATCAGCGCGCTCCTGCGCTGCCCGAGCCGGCCGACCTGGTGGTGGCCCGGGCCCTTCTGCCCGCACCGCTGGGTTTCCACGCGGTCCTGTTCGTGAAGCGCCCCGGCGGCATGGTCTGCCGCATCACCGAGGTGAGCCCCCAGGGGGATGTGGGCACCACCCGCACCGTGGCCTGCGAGGTCACGCCGGTGGTGCGCCCGGTCTTCTTCGACAGCTTCGGCACTCGGCTCATGGGTGCTCTGGGCCGTCGCGGCCCCTCGGTACAGCTGCACCGACTGGACGACGCGGGCTTCACGCCCTTGATGCGCAAGCAGCTCCCCACGGCGCGGGGCTTCGTGGGCAATCTCGAGCCGGCGGTGCTGTGCAAGGGCGGGGTGGTGTACCCCATCGAGCCCGATGGCCTCGGCTCCGCTTCCTCGGTGCCCCGCGGCTTTCCGGGTCGTATGGCCTCGTCGGCCCGCTGCGACGGCGAGCTGTTCCTGGCCTGGGCTGGTCAGGGCGAGATGGGCCTGCGCTGGGCCGTCATGGAGCGCGGCCGCGTCGCCCGTGACGGCGCGCTGGCCGGCGACCAGGTGGTGGCCAACCTCGACTGCGTCGGGACCGGCCGTGGCGTGCTGCTGGTCTGGACCCAGGAAGGGGAAGATCCCGAGGAACCCGCCACCCTCCACGGCGCGATGCTGCCCGACGGCCACTCTTTCCAGATCCTCCCCGGCGAGCTCGAGGAGCCCGACGAGATCCGCGTGTTGTGCGGAGGTCCAGAGCCCGTCCTGGCCGTGGTCACGGGGCTGGGAGCTGCCTGCCTGGTGGCGGTGGGGCCGGACGGTGCCCGGTTGGTGGACGCTGTGCGCAAGGAGCCCTGCGCAGGCTAGTCCCTGAGGTAGGGGTAGCCCTGGGGCTTGACCACCAGCACCGAGCAGGGCGAGGAGCGCACCCACTCCTCGGTGTCGGTGCCCCGAAAGGTCTCGATCAGCCCCTGGCGTCCGTGGGTACCCACCACGATGGCGTCGATCTCGTGCTCCTCCACGAGGTTCTTGACCGCCACCTTCCACGACCCTCCGCTGACGTGGGTGTGCAGGGGTGGATGGCTCCAGCTGTGCCCAGCGTCGCGCGCGCGGTCCAGCTCGATCCGCACAGCGGCCTCGAGGCTCCCCTCGTTGACTCGGATGGCGCGCTCCACCGCGGTCCCGCTGGGCTTGGTGGTCAGCCGCTTCTTGATCTCCTTGTCCAGCCGCGGGAGCACCGTGACCAGGTGGAGCTCGGCGCCGTGGATGTGGGCCAGCTGGAGCGCGAGGGACACCGCGGCACGGGCTGTGGCCGTGCCGTCGAAGGGTACCAGGAGCTTGTCGAGGGTGAACATGGCCACTCCGGGGCATGACTTCGCGCGGCTTGACTGCCCGAGGATAGACCAGGCCAGGGCCCTCGAGAAGGGCTCGGCCACGGGGGTCGCACCGGCCGTGAGGGAGCGCTCGGCACGAGATCCGGTGGAATGGCGCGCCATGGGGGGCTTCACTGGGTTAAAGGGGAAGTGGAGTCAACCGGCTGGAGCCAGTGGCTGCCTCGTCAACGAGGGCAGTCTTCATCTCCGGTCAAGCGCGACAGCGTTGGAGGCAGCATGATCAGGCGCCATGTGATCATCACGGGAGGCTCGAGCAGTGTGGGGGCGGCCGCCGCCCGCCGCTTCGTAGCTCTCGGCGATCGGGTCACCATCATGGCCGCGGCCACCAAGGAGATCGAGGCCCTGGCCGACGAGATCGGCGCTCGCCCGGTCCGGATCGATGTGGGCGACCCAGCCAGTGTCGAGGCCGCGTTCATGGCCGCCGGCCCTGCCGACGTGCTGGTGAACTCCGCCGACATGATGAAGATCGGCGCGCTGGTCACCACCAACGTCCGCACCTGGGAAGAGATCCTCAAGGTGAACCTCACTGGGGCCTACCTCTGCTCCCTGAAGGTGCTGCCCTACATGATCCGCAAGAAGAAGGGCCGCATCATCAACGTCGTCGGCACCGCCGGGCTCAAGGGCTACAAGCTCATGGTCGCCTACTCCGCGGCGCTCCACGGCCTGCTGGGCTTCACCCGGGCGCTGTCCGAGGAAGTGGCTGTGAACGGCATCACCGTCAACGCGGTCTGCCCCGGCATGCTCGACACCGAAGCCGACCTCGCCCAGATCGAGGTCATGGCCGAGAAGCTCGAGGCCACGGTGGAAGAGGTGCGCGCGGCCTTCGAGGCCCGCAACCCCCAGGGTCGCCTGATGAGCCCCGACGAAGTCGCGGCCAGCATCGTGTTCCTCGCCAGCGCCGAAGCCGCCGGTGTCAACGGTCAGGCCATCACCGTCTGTGGCGGCGAGCTGAACGTCTAGCGCCGCGCGCTACGGCTCGAAGCGGTAGCCGGTGCCGTAGACCGTGAGGATGTGGCGGGGGTCGTTCGGGTTGTCCTCGATCTTCTTGCGGAGCTTGAGGATCTGGTTGTCGACCGTGCGGGTGGCGATGGTGGGCACGTAGCCCCAGACCTTCTCGAGCAGCTCATCGCGGGGCACATCCTGGCCCGGGCGTGCCACCAGGTAGCCCAAGACACCGGCTTCGTGGGTGGTGAGCCGGATCTCTTCGCCGTCGCGCTGTAGGATGCGGTGGCGCAGATCGATGCGCACGCTGCCGAACTCGATCCATCCATCCCGCTCGGCGATGCGCTGGGTGGAGCGCAGGCGGGCGCGGACGCGAGCTGCCAGCTCGCGAAGGGAGAAGGGCTTGACCACGTAGTCGTCGGCGCCGGCGTCGAGTCCCTTGACGCGGTCTTGCTCGGAGATGCGCGCGGTGAGCATGATCACGGGGATGGACGGGTGCTCGCGCTTGAGGGTGCGCAGCACATCGATGCCGTCCATTCCAGGCAGCATCCAGTCGAGCACGGCCAGGTCGGGGAGGCCGTCAGCGAGTGAGGCCAGGCCTTCCTCGCCCGTGGTGAAGTGCTTGACTGTGTAGCCTTCCATCTCCAGCATCCTGACCACGCCCAGGGCGATGGTGCTGTCGTCTTCGACCAGCAGGATCGTAGAGGTGCTGTCGGGACCGGCGTTGCTCATGGAGGCCTCCTGTGAAGAGTCATCATCACACATTCCCGCGCGTCTCCCAAGGGTGGTCGGTGAGCTGATTCACCGTCACCTGCGGATGCGCAGGATGAAGCGGCATCCCCCCTCGATGCCTTCCTTGCACTCGGCCCGCCCGCGGTGGACCCGGGCGGCGTTGGCGACGAAGGAGAGGCCCAGCCCATGGCCCCCCGAGCGACCTCGGCCGGGGCCTTCGACGCGAGCGAAGGGCTCGAAGATCCGCTTGCGCTTGGCTGGGGGCACCCCGATGCCGTTGTCGATGACCTCCACCACCACCCAGCGCCGACCGCTGGGGCGGGCCTCGAGGCGGACCACCGAGGGGCGGGTGGGATCGGCGTACTTGATGGCGTTCTCCAGCAGGGCTCCCAGGGCGTCCCGCAGCAGTGCCTGCTGGGCCGGCACCGGCGGCATCTGCTGGATGGAGGTGGTCAGCTCGATCTCGTTGTGGTCCATCAGATCCTGCCAGCGCTCGGCCACCTCGCGGCAGAGGCGTCCGACATCGGTGGGCTCCAGCCGGAAGTCGGTGGGGGCCCGGGACATGTTCAGGACTTCGTCCACACGGCTGGCGAGCCGCTCGGACTCGTTGAGGATGCGCTGTGCCAGCTCGGTGCGCTCTTCCGGGTTGCGGTAGGCGCCGAGCTCGAGGGCTTCGGCCATGACGCGGATACCCGCCAGGGGAGTCTTGAGCTCGTGGGTGACCCGGGTGACGAACTCGGAGCGGCTGGTCTCGAGCTCGAGCCGTCGGCGGATGGCCGCGCTGCGGGCGAGCAGGGCGAGGGTGCCCATCAACACCGTGAGCCCGATGGGGAGCAGCTGGATGAGCAGCAGGCGGCCGCGTCCGGTGTTGGCGCCCTCGACGCCCGCGGGGAGGGCCACTCGGAGGTACTCGAAGACCAGGGGAAAGGTCAGCCGCCGCTCGTACCATTCCTGGAGGTCGGGACCGGCGATGTGGCGCCCTGCACCGTCCTGGACCATGACGGTGGAGCCATACCCCTCCTCGATCACCTCGAGCATGCGCTCCACGAGCACGCCTTCGTCGGCTTGGACCGCTCCGGCCAGGTGGGGGCGGCCCAGCCGGCGGAAGAACAGCAGGAAGGGGGGCGTGCCGTAGGGGTCCTTGAGGAGCTGGGGTTGCTCTCCTGCGCTGGGCAGCTCGGTGCGCTTGGAGAGACGATCCCGCACCTCGTACCAAGCCGCCTGGCGGCGGGCGGCGCTGTCGAGGTCGCGGGTGAGCGCGGCCAGCTCGTGGGGGTGTGCGAGGTCGCCCAGCAGCTGGATGAGCCTGGGCACGACGCTGTCGCGCAGGTCCCCCATGGCAGGGCCGGAGAGGGTGGCGATCTCCTGGGCCAGGGCCTGCGCCTGCTCCTTGGCCCGTTCCGGTCGCCCCAGGCTCAGCAGCAGCTCAACGTGCAGCAGTCGCCAGCGCGTCAGGGTGGCCGCCGGGATGCCGCGGGCCACTCCGGTGTCCAGTGCCAGGCCGATGGGGGTGGAGCCGGCCCCGAGGGCTCGGTGGGCCGCGTCGGTGCGGTCCGTCTGGGTGAGCAACTGGGCGGCCCGCTGGGTGAGCAGGACCTCAACGGGGGGAGGGGCGGGCAGGCAGGAGAGGTAGGCCACCGCCTCGGCCTCGGGGGGGAGCACCCTGGCCTGGCTCTCCACCCCGGCCACGCAGGCCAGATCCGAGGGCTGGACCTCTGCCTCGAGGGCCTTGGGATGGACGATGCTGCCGTCTCGTGTGTCCCAGAGGTAGAAGGAGTCCACCCATGCGACGTCAGCTCGCGTCTGATGCTCGAAGCGGGCCGGGTCGTCCGCGGCGGCCAGGTTGGCGAGCCAGGTGGTGGAGGCGTCCAGGACCTGGCGTTCCCACAGCTCCATGGCCTGCTGGGTGCTGGCCACCAGTTGGGCGGCTTCTTTGCGCTCCAGGTCGGCATGGAAGCGCTGCGTGGCCGTGGCGGCGAACAGCCCGAACGAGAGCAGGGCCAGGGCCCAGAGCCAGAAGCTCAGGGTGTTCAGTACGAGGGGTCTCAGCGGGCGCACCCTCCGACCGTAACCTCCGCATTCCAGGCCTGCGGCTGGAATGCCACGCGCCGTTCGTGTCGACGGCGCCTTCGGCTCGGCGACACATCGTCGCGGCGGTCGGTGGGATATGTTGGGCCTGATGCGCTACCTACCGTTCGTCATTCCCGCTGTGCTGGCCGGTGCGCTCGCGCTGGTCGCTGTCGCCGAAGAAGCCGCTCCCCCGCCGACCCCCGCCTTGCGGCCGGTGTCGGCCGACCGCGTCGATGCAGCCCTGCAGGGGCTGAGCCTCGAAGACAAGGTCGGCCAGGTGCTCATGTCCTACCCACCGCTGGACAAGACCGGTCCTGTGCGTGTGGGGGGCGTGGTCATGGTGGGCAACCTCCTGAAGGACCCCGACAAGGTGCGGGCCAAGATCCAGGATCTCCAGTCCCGGGCCACGGTACCGTTGCTGGTGGCGGCCGACGTCGAAGGCGGCGAGCTGAACAAGCTGGGCTTCCTGCCTGGCCTCGAGGCCGTGCCATCGGCCCGCGAGCTGGGTCAGGGCAGCCACTCCGAGGCTCAGGCCTGGGGCCTGGCGGTGGGTCAGGGCATGACCAGCCTCGGCATCAACACCAGCCTCGCTCCGGTGCTCGACCTGGCCGGCTCGGGTCTGATGTACCAGTCGGGACGCTCCTTCGGAGCCGATCCCGAGCGCGTGGCCTCCATGGGCAGCGCCTACGCCCAGGGGCTGGCCCAGGCGGGAGTGCTGGCCGTGGGCAAGCACTTCCCGGGCTACGGCGATCTCGAGCAGAACACCGACTTCCACCTACTGGTCCGCGATGTCTCCCAGGCTGATCTCGAGCGCGAGATGGCGGTGTTCCGTCAGGCGGGCTCGGCGCTGGACGGCGTGATGGTAGGCAACGTCGGGTATCGGGTCCACGGAGGCAAGCCGGCCATCATCTGCCCCGAGATCGTGCAGCTGGCCCACGCCCAGGGCTGGCCCACCATCACCGACGATCTGGCCATCGGTACGCTGGCGCAGGCCACGGGTGACGATCCAGCCGAGCTGTTCCTCGAGGCCTTCCGGGCGGGCAACGACATCCTGCTCACCACGGCTCCCCCCGACTGGGACAAGGGCATCGACTACCTGGGCATCCTCGAGGCCGAGCTCCGCTCCGATCCCAGCCTGCTGCCCACCCTGGACGAGCGGGTGCGCCGGGTGTTGGGCATGAAGGACCGGCTGGGGCTGCTCTAGAAACTAGTCCCCCACCGCGCCCACGGCGCGGTTGCGACCCTCGCGCTTGGCCGTGTACATGGCGCGGTCCGCGCGGCCGATCCAGGCCCCCAGGTCCTCGTTGATCCGCCGCTGCGCCACGCCGCACGAGACGGTGACCACCAGGCCCGGGTGGGCCCGGTTCCAGTCGTAGCCTTCGACCGCTTCGCAGAGGCGGCGGGCCGCGTTCAGGGCGTGTTCGATCCCGATGCCCTGCATCACGATCACGAACTCCTCGCCGCCGTAGCGCAAGCAGGCGTCGGTGTCGCGGCAGTCCAGCAGCGCCAGCTGGGCCACGGTCTCGAGCACGCGGTCGCCCACGGCATGGCCGAAGCTGTCGTTGATGCGCTTGAAGTGGTCGAGATCGAAGAACACGCAGCAGAGCTCGAGCCCCGAGCGGGCGCAGGCTGCCGCTGCGCGGGGTAGCTCGTCCTCGAGGTAGGCGCGGGTGAGCAGGCCGGTGAGGGGGTCGCGGTCGTTGGCGGCCAGCAGCCGTGCCCGCACCTTGGCCAGGTGCGAGATCTCGCTGTCGGTCATCATGTCCAAGCGGAGCGACACGGTGCCGAGCTCGAGCCGTACCCCCTCGGCAAGCAAGCCGCGCTTCGCCGCGCGGCCATCCAGGCGGATACCGTTGGTGGAGCCCAGGTCGCTGACCAGCGCGCTGTGGTCAGCCCGGGGCTCGATGCGGGCGTGCCGGCGGCTGACGCTGCTGTCGTTCAGGCGCAGCTCGCATCCCTCACCGCGGCCCAGCACCACCGGGCGGCCCGGCTCCATGCGCACGAAGGTGAGCAGGTCCGGTCCGGCCGCCACTCGCAGCACGGGGTAGCGCTGCTCGCTGCGGCTCGGCCAGGCCTCCCTTGGCACCTTGCGGGTCACGTCGAAGGGGCCTTCCCAGTCGTCATCCACGGAGCGACGTCGGCTCTCGGCATCGGGGGAGCCACCGCCCAGGCCAGGGGCACTCCAGGTTCGGTCTCTGGGCTTCGGGGGCTCGCTTCCGGACATATGGAGGGCTCCGGGTGCGTGGGGAGTCTACCAGCTCCCTCGGAGGCCCGGGTGGTTCTGCGGCATTTGCTACATTGCAGCGAGGCAATGCAGACCCTCGTCGCTCCGTGGTTGTGGGCGTCGTGGGACGGTGCTGTCGCCCGATTGACCGGAAACGGGCCTCGGCCTTGCGGTCGCAGCTTTTCCTCTCTACATTGCCCTGGATTCCTCGGAATTCTCATCCCTACAGGCTCACCGCAGGAGGAACCATGCGCGCCTTCACCCTTCTTCTGATCACCGCGGGCACCTTTGCCCTGATGGGCTGTCCCCCCACCGACGAACCCACGGATCCCCCCGATGGTGATGCCGACACCGACGCCGACACCGACACCGACACCGACACCGACGCCGACAGCGACACCGACACCGACGTCGGTGATGACATCGCGAGCGCGTACACGGTCGAGTTCGACGAGGAAGGCGACGCGGGCATCGCCGAGACCATCGGCGAAGCGGGCGATCGCGACTTCTACTACGTCGCTCCGGATGCGGGCACCGTGCTGGCGGTCTACATCGCGTCCTACGTCAACGATCCGGACGGCGAGCCCGACACCGTGCTGCGCCTGTACGACGCTGACGGCAACTTCCTCGGCGAAAACGACGACCACCCCTACTGGTCCTGGGGCACCGACTCCGCGATGTTCTTCCAGGCCTATGACGAGGCAGGCTACTATGTCGAGGTCCTCGAGTGGGGCGACTGGGCCGAAGGCTACGATCCCTCCGGTGGCACCGACTGGGACTACGAGTTGTACTTCCAGAGTATCGACCTGAGCAGCCTCGAGTGGGGCACCAACGACAGCGCCGGTGAGGCCGAGGCGGTCTACGAGGAGGCATATGCCGACCTCAAGGACGATCTGTACACCTACATCAACTTCTTCGGTGCGGCCGACGAACAGACCTCCACCTACCAGCTCATGGGTGAGATCGAGGCCGAAGGCGACGAGGACTGGTGGGTCTTCGAGGTCGACTCCGACAGTGTCGGCTACTACCTGCGCACCCACTTCTTCAACGACTACTACGGCATGCTCGATCCCGTCGTGACCGTCTACGATCCCCTGGGCGAGTTGGTCGCGCAGAGCACCGATCCGGCCGCGGTGAACAACACGTCCTACTTCTGGGGTGAGGGTGGCGGCTGCACCTTCCGCCTCGCTTCGGAAGGCTACTACTACATCCACGTCACCGACGCGGGTGGCGCTGGTGGTGAGGGTGCTGGCTACTTCTACCCCCTGACCTTCTCCGGCCCCTGGTACTTCACCTCCGGCGACATTGGGGAGATCGAGTCCAACCACCCCATCGGCCTGGCCAACACCATCGCGATGTCCGAGAGCTCCAGCACTCCGGGCTACTTCTTCGGTAGCTACTCCGGCGCGCTGGACTCCATCGACGACGAGAGCGACAACTTCAAGATCCTCGCCGACGACGTGGACGGCCTCGACGGCAAGTACCTCAGCGTCTACGTCGAGACCGCGCTGCACGGTTCCAACCTCGATGCCGTGGTCACCGTCTACGAAGACACCGGCGGCGCCACCTTCGAGGAGTTGACCTCCGTCACGGTCAACCCGTCGGGCGACTACGTCGATGACCCGGCCGTCTTTGACCTCGAGCTCGAAAGCGACAACAACATCTACATCGAGATCACCCACGAGACCGGCGGTGACGAGGCCGGCACCTCGCACTTCTACTTCCTCTCCGCGCGCGTCTACGACTCGCCGATCAACGAGTAGATCCGTTCCTGAACGACGGGCCGACCCGCTTCGGCGGGTCGGTTCGCTGCTTCAGCGTGCGCTACCAGCCGTGGCCGATGAGCAGGGCCACCTGGCCGGGGCTGCCCCCGGGCGCGCCGATGAGGACGTCGCTGCGACCGTCGTGGTGGATGTCGCCGGCCTCGACCACCATGCTGCCCGTCCAGGCACCAGCCTCGACGCCCAGGACGGTGGCGTCGGCGCTGTTGCTGTTGCGGCCGCCCTCGAGGGGCCCGTGGAACAGGTAGACCGCGCCGGCGTCGGCTCCGGGGCTGTCGGTGTAGGGTGCGCCGATGAGTAGATCGGCGTGCCCATCGCCGTCGAAGTCGCTCAGGCCGGTCAGGTCCGCACCCAGGCCGCCGCCGGCCGTGCTGCCTTCGAAGGTGGCGACGGCGGCGTCCAAGGTAGCGCCCATGGTAGCGGCGCCCAGCAGCAGGTAGGCCTTGCCGCGCAGGTCGCTGCCGTGCTGGGGGGCGCCCAGCAGCACATCCCCCAGGCCGTCACCGTCCACATCACCGGCCGCGGCCGTGGTGTGCAGGCAGGCATCGGCCAGCTCGCCTTCGTAGCGCTGATCGCGATCATCGAGCACGGTGCCGTCAAGCACGGGGGACAGGAACAGGTCCACCCGGCCGCAGGCGTCGTCGCCGCCCAGCTCGGCCCCCACCAGCAGCTCGGCCAGCCCGTCACCGTCGATGTCGGGAACCAGGGCCAGATCCGCGCCGAGGCGCTCGCCGGTCTGTTCGCCCACGAGGGTGGCGGTGGCTGTGGCCGAGCCGTCCAGATCGGAGACGGGGCCGTTCCATAGCAGCACCGCGCCCCTGTCGCTGTCGTAGTCGGGGGCGGCGACCGCCAGATCGGTCAGGCCGCCGTCGGTGGCGTCCAGGCCTCCGGCCAGATGGGCGCCGAAGCTTTCGCCGTAGTCCGAGGTGGTCAGCTCCAGGGCGCCGAGATCGAGGATCTCGTTGTCCCGGTCTTCGAAGGGACCCTCGATCAGGTGGACGGCGGGCTCGGCGGTGGAGCCCAGCAGGCTGCCGACAGCCAGCCAGGGCTCGCCAGCACCGTCGTGATCGCCCAACAGCGTCAGGCTGCGGCCGAAGTTCGCCCCCAGCTCGTCGCTGTAGATCAGCGCCTTGGCGTCGGCGAAGTTCATGTCGGCCGGCTCGGCCTCGGGGGGCATGTCGATGTTCTGGATGAACACGCCACCGCCTTCTTCGGCGTAGCCGCGCCAGCCCGGGGCACCCAGCACCACGTCCCGGGAGCCATCCCCGGTCAGCTCGACACCGCCGGCGGCGGCCAGGCCGGTGCCGTCGTCGTCGAACTGACCCGGGAAGCGCAGGTAGGGCGCGTCCCAGGTGTAGCTGCCGCTCATGCGGCAGTCTCCTGCGCTGGGATCGCCATCGCAGTCGTTGTCCTTGCCGTCGTCGCAGATCTCGGTGGCCTCGGGGTGGACCTCGTGATCCGTGTCGTCGCAGTCGATGGCGCTGTCTCCGTCCACGTAGCCGCTGGGCTGGGTGCAGGCCTTGGTCCAGGCGTCGGGATCACCGTAGCCGTCGCCGTCCAGATCCTGGTACCAGGTGAGGGCGTCCAGGGCCTGCGCGTTGTCCACCACCCCGTCGCAGTCGTCGTCAGCGTCGTTGCAGTACTCGTCAGCGTCCGGGTGGACGTCTGGATCCCCATCGTCGCAGTCGTCTCCGTCGGTCAGCCAGCCCTCCCCCTCGGGGCAGGTGGTGGGCTCGTCCATGTCGCCATAGCCGTCGCCGTCCCGGTCCGGGTAGTACAGCAGCCCGCCGTCGGGACACTCACAGTCCTGCTCGAGAACCGTCAGCTCGCGCTCGGTGATCCAGGCGCAGCCTGGAAGGAGCAGAAGCACGGCGAGACGGATGCGCATGTTCCCCCAGCTCTGCTACTGCCGCTGCGGCGTGTAGCAGACCATGTCGGTGATCTCGATGGTGGCCTTGCGGCAGGACGCGGGGTTCTGTTCCTCGTCACAGCCGGTCTCGACGACGGTCACGCAGTGGGTGTAGCCCTTGGGCATGTCCAGGGCGGCCTTGACCGCGGCCGCCCGCTGCTCGTGCACCATCTCGCCGCCCTTCAGCTCCTTGGGGTCGGCCCAGCCGACGATCTGGATGTGGGTGTTCACCAGGTTGTCGGTGTACCAGGCGCTGAGCCTGGCGAGCTGGTCCAGGGCGTCGGTGGACAGCCCGGTGCTGCCGGCCTCGAAGCGCACGGAGCGCCGTCCCGGGAGCAGCTCCACGCCGCCCTGGGTGGTGGTGAACCAGTCGTCACCACCGGGCTTCAGGTCCACCGCCAGGGGCAGGGCGTGACCCGCGCGCACGGTGACCGTGGTGGTGCTGGGCTGCAGGTTGGTGGCCACCACTCGCACGGTGTACTCGCCGGGGGGCAGGTCGATGGCGGTGCGGCCCTGGGGGCCGCAGGTGGCGGGAGGCGGGGGGAGCACGCCCGGCTTGTAGCCCTTGGCGTTGATGCTCGCGATGCGCCCCAGCACCAGCACGGTGGCCCGCACCGGCTCCGGCTTGCCGTCGACGCTGCGCTGGGCGGTGACCGCGATGCGGCCCATGCCCTGGGGGATGGGCTTCACGTCCGGGGGTGGGGGTGTGGGCTCGGCCACCTCCGCGGGCGGCAGGTTCCAGGTGCGGACCTTGCGGGCGCGGGGGACCCAGGCCAGGCCAGCCAGGCCGCGGAGATCGGGGTTTCCGACGCCCTGGCTGAGGGGCAGGCCGCCGCCGAGTGTGACCAGCAGGTCGCTCTTGGCGACCGGACGCAGCCGCAGCGAGAGCAGGGCCTCGAGGGGCAAGGCTCCGGGCTGCTCGCTGTTGGCCATCACCCACGCGCCGGACAGCTCGGCTGCGGCCCAGACCGGGGGGGCGAAGGCGAAGCTGGCGCCGACGCCGAAGGGCATGCGCATGCCCCAGTGCAGGTCGAAGGCCTCGTCGAGGGCGTCGCTGCCGGTGGCCAGGCCGGCGTTGGCGGCCAGGACCAGGGCCTCGGGGTTGCCGGGGAAGCCCACGGTGGTGCTGGCGCCGAGCAGGGCGCGGGCGGTGAGCCCACCCTGCCCCACCCAGGCGTCGGGGGAGCCGGTGGGGAGGGCGAGGCGGGCGCTGGCGGACAGCCCCAGGCCGTCGCGGCGATCCAGCATGGTGACCTTGGTGTCCAGGGCGATGTCGCCCAGCAGGTGTCCACCTACCACGCCCTCGCCGGTCACCACTGGGTTGATGGGCAGGTCCATGCCCAGCCGCAGCCGGGAAGCGAGACGAAAGAAGACCAGGGCGTTCAGCGTGCCCAGGCCGTCGACCACGCTCTGCTCACCGCCGTCGTCCAGGCGGTAGACCACGGGCCGTACGGCGTAGTTGAACATCAGGCCGCCGCCGGGCTGGGTGGCCTTTTCGGGGGCGAGCACCGCGTCGTCGAGCACCAGCAGGCGCTCACCATCGACGCTGGGGTTCAGGCTCTGGGCGTCCAGGCCCTGGGCCTTGGCCGAAGGGGAGAGAAACAGCAGGGTGAGCCCACCCAGCAGCAGGCTGGCAGCACCGGCGCCGAAGCGGCGGACGCCGATCAGCAGGGCGCCTAGCAGGGCGGGGATGAGCAGCAGGGCGCCGGGGGGGGTGTTGCAGCCGCCGCCGGTGAGCTTGCCGCCGCAGTAGACCTCGCCCGAGTCGCACAGCGCGTCGGTGTCGGTGTCACCGTCGGTGTCGGTGTCCGCGTCGGTGTCGGTGTCGGTGTCGGGCTCGTCGGTGTCGCTGTCGTCGGGGCACAGGTCGTCGTCGTAGTCGTCGAGCCAGTCGTTCTCCTCGTCGCAGTCGTCGTCTTCGCCGTACTCCTCGCTGTCATCGAGGCCGTCGCCGTCGCTGTCGGTGTCGCACCAGTTGGGGTGGCCGTCGTCGTCGTAGTCCTGCCAGTCCTCCTCGACGCTGTTCTCGGTGGAGTCGCTGATGCCGTCACCGTCGCGGTCGTCGGGATCGCCGCCGGTGCCCTGGTCGCAGTTGACCTCGTCGTAGTCGCCGATGCCGTCGCCGTCGCTGTCTTCCTCGGTGGGATCCAGGCCCATCTCCAGCTCGTCGCTGTCGCTGAGGTTGTCGCCGTCGCTGTCCACGTTGCAGGGATCGGTGCCGTGGCTGTGGACCTCGTCACCGTCGAGCAGGCTGTCACCGTCGCTGTCGTCGTCCATGGGATCGGGGCAGCCCCCGATGTCCTGCATGTCCACCTCGTCGCCGTCGTCGAGGTTGTCGTGGTCCGAGTCGGCGAGGGTGGGATCCGTGCCCCACTCGTCGATCTCCTCGAACCAGGTCAGCCCGTCGTAGTCGCCATCGACGGAGATCGGATCGGCCAGGCAGGAGGGGAGATCGCCGATGCCGGAGGAGTTGTTGGTGCCGGCGGTGTCGGAGTCGAAAGTGGAACTGTCTCCGTCGTCGGAGGTCGCTGCACAGAGCTGAAAGGTCGTGTTTTCGTCGATGATGTTGTTGTCGTACAGGTCCTGCAGTGGGATGGCGAGATTGAGGTAGGCATCTGCCTCGCTTCCGAAGTACGGAACTGTCGTATTGAAGACTTCGGCAAGACCAGAACTGAAAGGGCTAGAAATGCTGTACAGGCCAGTTTCAGCTGTGTCGCCCGCGCCGGTTCCACCATCCGTATTCTCATAGAACACGATGGATGCTCCACCGCTCCCCAGGGAGACATGGTGCTCGTAGTTCGTGTCGTTTCCATCGGTTTCAAACAAGATTCCCCAGGTCCCCGTATAGGGGATCGAAATAGTGCTGGGATCTTCGTTCAGGAAGAAGCGTACGTAGATGTTTTCGTCATCGAGGTACCAGTGAACCGCTGGTACAGCGCTATCGCCGACGATATCCCAAGCATTCTCCCCCACCGACGAAGCCTGATCCTCCGCATCGTCCGTGATGTCCGCGCCGATGGTCAGGGCGTCCCAGTCGCCGCTGGCGGGCCAGGCGAGGGCGGTGGCGGGGAGTGCGAGCAGGGTGGCCGAGAGGAGGGTGCGGAGCATGGTGGCCTCGTGACGGGGTCTTGACATGGGTATACCACGTCCCAGACCTCGCGTGAACATGGCGCGGGGAGTCCTGGCGGGCGTTCATCATAGGACAGGTGGGCGCGCGGGGGAAAGCCCGGTGCCTCGGAGTTGTGGTGAGGTCTTGCCGTCACTCGGGCTCTACCAGCTCGGGGTGGGTCTGGAGGAGCCACGTGCGCATGGCGGCCTGGAGGCGCAGGGCTCGCTCGAGGCGCTCGTCCCGCGGAGTGGTGCGGAGCCTACGGATCGTCGGGCTGGCGCAGCCGACGACCTCGGCCACCGCCCGAGCCGGACAGCAACGCGACAGCAGCCGGACCAGAGCCGCGCGCGCTGCCACCACCCGTGGGCGGTTGCCCGTCAGGTCTGGGAGGCCTGCCGCTCCCGCGGCGGCGTCCCGCAGCAGGTCCCCACGACCCATCGCGATCAGGTGCTGCAGCAGGTCGTCACCGGCCGGTTCCAGCGCTGCTGGTCCGAGGTGGGCCAGCAGCTCGTCCCGCCGCAACCTCGGAATGTGCTCGCGCACCCTACGCAGGGTGTCGCTGGAGATGACCCGCATCCCCAGCAGCTCGGGCAGGCTGCTGGCGTCGAGGCAGGGATCGGTCGCCACACCGTGGCGGTTTCGCTGCTTCAGGACGTAGTGGAAGGTGGCCACCAAGTGGTGCTGGTCATCGAGGCGCTTCATCCTCACGGGCCTGAAGGGCACTGTCAGCCCCAGCGACCAGCGCAGGCTGCACATCACCCGGTGCGCGAGGTCGGTAGCAGCCTTCCGCTCACAGAGTGCCTCGAGATGCAGGTGGGTGTCGGCGGCCCCGAAGGCCAGGAGCGGAAAGGGAGCGGCTACTCGGTAGATGGAGACCGCCAGCGCCCGTCGCAGCTCCGGCCGAGGGGCCAGCACTCGGTCGTCATCAGCCCGGAACATCATGTGGAAACCCAGTTCCGACATCGCTTCCTCCTGTGCCTCATCACCAAGCAAGCGACGTGCCAGGCCTCGAGGACGGTTGGACAGGCAATATCGGCGACGAAGGTGTCGAAGATCGTCGAATTTTCGACGATCACTTCGACACTCTGCGCTCGGAACTCGCCACCGTGGCGGGCAGGGTCCCCACTTCCGAGCGGATTCGGGGTCCAAAGCGCTCGGAACTCGCTACCCTGGCGGGCAGGGTCCCCACTTCCGAGCGGATTCGGGGTCCAAAGCGCTCGGAACTCGCTACCCTGGCGGGCAGGGTCTCCACTTCCGAGCGCTCGGCTCCGCTCGATCAGTTCTGGGCCATCGCTCCGCCGCTGCGCTCGAACGCGACCGCGGGTCGCACCTCTACGCCCCGCAGCGGCCGATCTTCGCCCTCGCGGGGTTCGAGGCTCCCCAGGCCCACGGCCAGCAGGCGCTCGGCTTCGATGCCTTCGTGCTCTACCAGCCAGGCCTGGGTGGCGGCGGCCAAGGCCGTCGATGCGCGCACAGCCTTGCCCTTGTCGGCGGAGGGCGGCACCCAACCGGCCAGGGTGACAAGCACGATCTCGGGGTGAGCTCGCAGGCTGTCGGCCAGGGCCCGCAGGGCGAGCTCCTGGTCCGGGCCCAGGTTGGTGCTGGGCACCGGGATCAGCCGGGGATGCAGGATCGGCAGCCCCGACGGCTGGGCCTGGGCCTCGGGCAAGGGCTGGAGCTCGATCACCACTGGGGTGGTGGCGTCGGGCTCGAGCTCGAGGCTGTCCCTGTGGGAGCGGTAGCCCGCAGCGGAGACGTGCAGGTCGTAGGAGCCCGCCGGCAGGGCCAGGGCGAGCTCGCCGCGATCGTCGGTGTCGCGCAGCAGCTCGAGGGATCCTCGAGCCCACGCCCGGGCGGGGAGGGGATCGCCGTCGGTGCTGCGCACCTCGAGCAGTACGCTGGCCAGGGCGGTGGCGGGCTCGAGCTCGAGGGTGACGAGCTGATCGTTGGCTTCGGGGATGGTCAGATCGAGCTCGAGGGGGCTGTAGCCCTCGGCCTGGGCCACCAGCAGGTAGCTCCCGGGCACCAAGGCGCGCTGGAACAGGCCGCCGGGGGCATCCCAGGCTCCGGTGACCGGGCCCGAGACCAGCAGCAGCTGCCCGGCGGGCAGGCCCGCGCCGGCTCGATCCGTGAGCACGAAGCGGGTGGGGGTGAGGTAGCCGTCGGGGCAGCCGTCCTCGTCGTCGGTGTCGTTGGGATCCTCGGGCTGGTCCGGGCAGCGGTCGCGATCACCGAAGATGGTGTCGCCGTCGGGATCGCCGCCGGCGCTCGAGGCGGCTCTGGCCCGGGAACCAGCCACGCGCTCTGGTGGCTGACAGGTCACCGTGTGGGCCTTGGCTTCGGTGAGCACCAGCTCGAAGCGCAGGGGGTGGTGGCCGGGCGCGCTGACCTCGACCCTCTGCTGACCGGCGGGGAGGGACCGCACGAGCTGTCCCTCCTGCAAGCGCCAGCTGTCGGTGGCGCGGTCACCGTCGAGCAGGGAGAGGCTGCCCCCGGGGAGGTGCTGGCCGTCGGGACCGTGCAGGCTGATGCGCACCGGTGCCATGCCAGCGTCGGGGCAGCCGTCGCGATCGGTGCGGCCGTCGTAGTCCTCGGGCTGGTCGGGACAGGCGTCGTGCTCGTCCACCAGGCCGTCGCGGTCACCGTCGACGAACAGGCCAGGGGGGGCGTCGGGAGCCCGGGGCACGTAGGACAGGCCCGTGACCAGGCGCAGCGCCGGGGCGCCGAGGCCCTTGCCCAGGCCGGTGCCGAGCCCCAGGGAGCCAACCCAGGGCCCCACCGGACGCGAGCGGATGCCGAGCAGGGCTTCCAGGGGGTGGGCGCCTCGCTCGTCGAGCGACTCGAGCAGGTGGGCGCCGTGGAGCTCGATCACCATGGTGATGGGATCGGTCAGGGGGGTCTGCAGGCCCAGACCCCAGTGCAGGCGAGGACCCAGTACCAGATCGTCGAGGAGAGTGCCGTTGCCCGTAGCAGCCCCCAGGTTGGCCACGGCGACCGTGCGCTTGCCGATGGCCAGGTCGAGATCGGCGGACGCAGTGGGGACGCCCGAGCCCACCCAGGCCTCGGTGTTGCCGGTGGGCGCGGTGCCCCGCGCGTGCACCGCCAGGCCGATGGGGTGCTCGAGGCGGTCCAGGAGCAGCCACTTGGCGTCGATGGCCAGGTCACCGATCCAGTGGGGGCCCGACACGCCGCTGCCGTTCGCCACCAGGGGCAGGGGCACGTGCAGGCCCAGGCGCAGAGGGCCGATGCGCCACCATGGCATCAGGTCGAGGCTACCCAGGTTGGAGACCACCGGCTCGGTCGCCCGGTCCGAGCTCTTGTAGTGGTAGACCAGGGGGGCCTGGGCGTAGGTGAAGGCCAGGGTGCCCCCCAAGCCCTCGGCGGTGCCGCGAGCGTCCTCCAAGCCGATGAAGACGCCCTGGTCGGTGGTTGGGCGGTACAGCTGGACGTCGAGATCCTGGGCGCGGGCCGGGGCAGCTCCCAGGCCCAGCGCGAGCAGCAGGCCCGCGGCGCCCGAGCCTGGCCTGCGGGCGGCCAGCAGCGCCAGCCCCAGCAGCCAGAGCGCGATCGAGGCTGCGGCACCGGAGCTGTGGCAGCCGCCGCCGAAGTGGCCCCCCGAGTAGGACGGGATCCCCGGCTCGATCTGTGGGCTATCGGTGTCGGGGCCGAAGCAGTCTTCGAGGCTGGCGGGGTAGGAGCCCGCGTCCGAGGGATCGGTGCCGCAGGCCGCTTCTTTGCCGTTGATCCATCCGTCGCCGTCGAAGTCGCCGCAGGGGCCGTCCTGGTGCCAGGGGTCCACCCGCAGCTCGAGGCCGTCGCAGTCGGCGTCGCCGCTGGCCTCCCAGGCGTCGAGGATGCCGTCGTCGTCGGAGTCTGTGTCGATGTAGTCGGGTGTGCCGTCGCCGTCGCTGTCGCTGTCGCCCTCGTGCTCGTCGCTCCAGCCGTCGGCGTCGGAGTCTGTGTCGCAGAAGTCGGGATCGCCGTCGTCGTCGGACTGGAGCAGACCCTCGGTCTCATCGGTGATGCCGTCGCCGTCGCGGTCGTCGCTGTCGTCGCCGCCGCAGTACTCCTCGAGCACATCGGGGATGTCGTCACCGTCGCTGTCGGTGGCGTCGTCGGGATCGTTGGGGTCGAGCTCCCAGGTGTCGATGGCCCCGTTCGAGTTGGTGTCCTCCTCTCCATCCAGCCACCCGTCGCCGTCGGTGTCGGCGGTGGCCGGATCGGTGGTGGTGTCGGGGTCGGTGTCGGGGAGCCAGCACTCGGTGAACGCGTCGGTGTCTGTGTGTGGCTCCGTGATGCCGGCCTCGAGGCCATCGATCAGGCCGTCTCGGTCGCTGTCGCAGACCAACGGATCGCTGCCCGCGTCCACCTCGGCGCCGTCGAGCATGCCGTCGTCGTCGGTGTCGGCGTCGACCGGGTTGGTCCCCAGGGAGACCTCGTCGTCGTCGGCCAGACCGTCTCCGTCGACGTCGTCGCTCACAGGGACCGACTCGATGCGGGCGTCGAGGGTGGAGCAGTCCAAGCTCGATGCATCGCAGCCCGCCAGATCACTGGCCAGGCGGGCCTGGCCGCCAGCCCCGGTGGCCACGAACAGACCGATGCGGTCGTCGGGCTGGAGCGCCAGGGCGTCGCGGAAGTCCGCGCTGGGCACAGCGAGGTCCAGGAAGTGGTCGCTGCCCCCTCCGACGCTGGTGCCCGCTTCGGTGATCCTGGCCTGGTCGTTGTCGAAGGGCGCCTTCCAGCTGATGGCGAGGTCTTCGGCTGTGTCTTGCCAGCCCATGGCGGGCATGGAGTTGATCCACAGCTGCAGCAGGCCCGAGGTGCCGTCGAGGATCAACAGCGCGTCGTCCCGGCTGGTGGTGCCGTCCAGATCGATGAGCGCTCCCCAGGCCCCCGCGAGCAGCGCATCATCATCAATGGGGCTGCCTGCGAGCCGAATGCGGAGGTAGAGCAGGTCGCTGCCCGTGACCCAGTAGGCCGTTGGGGTGTCGCCGCACTGCTCCCCAACCAGATCGAGGTGGTCGCCGGACTCTTCACCGTCACCCACAGCGTCCCATGACAGCAGCGTGCTGTGGTGGCAGCTGCCGTCGACCATCACCAGCGGTTCCCAGGCGTCATCCTCGGGCCACGCGAGGACCGCGGTCGCCAGCAGCAGGGGGAGCAGGGGGAGCATGGGCCCTGCGCGCTAGCCGCCGGTCTCGGTTTCCTGGACGATCCGCTCGCGATCTCCGTCGGAGAGCCTCAGGGACAGCCCGAAGCCCGAAGGCATGATGGCCACGACCTGGCCAGTGGTCGAGATCTCGACGCCGCTGGGAAGGACCAGCTGCACGGACACCTCGGCTCGGTGCCCGGGCTTGGTGCCGGACCAGCGCACGAAGGCGGCATCTTTGGAGAGGTAGTCTCGATAGTCCACAGCGAAGCGAGCTGCGTCGGGGTAGCGCAGGGAGATCAGGGGAGGGTTGACGTTCAGCGATAGCTTCACCTCGACCCGGCGCAGGGCGGTGCCCTTGCTGTGGGGGGGCGACGGCTGCGCGGTGCTGGGGCTGGCTTCGGGCTGGCGGGCGCTGAACTGCTGCTCGGCTTCGGGGGAGTGGGTGATGGTGATGTCGCCGCCACCGGCGGTGCGGCTGCGGAGGCCGCGGGCTCGGTGGATCTTGCTGCTGAACTCGGCCTCGGCCGCCGCGGAGCGCACCGGACGAGCGGGGCGGGGGGGCGGTGCGGCCGAAGAAGGGCTCGCGGAATGGCTGGCGGAGGAGGCGTCCATGCCGTAGCGGCCGACGGGATCGGAGGGAGCCTCGCGCGGGATGCCCCGCTCGGGGCGCTGGGCTTGTTTGCGCCCAGCGAAGCGGGCCCGGAGGGCTTCACGCACGGCTGCGCGGCCTACGTTCTGGCGGCTCCCGGACACCGATGAGCCGGCGGACCACTGCCGGTCGACGGCGGGCTTGGGCTGGGTGGGAGCGGGATCGGCTGGGGGGCGCTCGCCCAGGGTGGAGATGATGGACGAGCCCCGATCGGCTGTGCCGCCTTGCTGCGCCAGCTCGTAGAGCCACTGCTGGTAGGCGCGGCGGTCCTTGGTGGCCATCTGGGAGATTCCGAGCAGGTAGCGGTTGGGGGCGTCGTTGTAGGCGGTGACGCGGGTGACCTGGGCGAGGCCGTAGACAGCCGCCCCAGCGGTGGGGAGCTCGAGCTGGAACTCCAGCTTGGAGCCGGGCCTGAACTTGGTGCTCGCTTCCACCAGCAACTGCTTGTCGCTGACCTGGAGCAGGCGGCCGAGGGTCACGCCGTACTCGCTTCGGATGGAGATCGTGGTGTCTACGCGGATGGCCATGAATGCCTCGTCCTGGTCGATGAAAACCATACCTTGGCGCCTTCCGGCGGTCAAGCCGCGAAACGGCGGATAGAAAGCGGCAAAGCGTGCATTCAACGCCTTTGATGGCTCATTCTGCCGTTGCCCGCCAGCCCCACCCGCGCTAGACCCCCCCAACGGCGGGCGTTGTCGTGCTGGTGCCGGCCCCGGTCTTCAAAACCGGTCGGGGCGCGTCGGAAGGCGTTGCCTGGTGGGTTCGATTCCCATGGCCCGCCGCCAAATCCGCCAAAGCGGATTTGACGGGAACATTCGCGCGAAGCGCGAATGCGGGCCATGGGAATCGAAGGGAGAGCCCGACCCGAATACCTGGAGGGCATCGACGCGCAGCGTCGATAGGGCGAGCACCGGACCGAGGCTGCGACCCGCCATGAC
>CAZHIK010000023.1:0-25064 GCA_964532635.1 uncultured Enterobacterales bacterium | reverse complement strand
ATCCAGAGCACGCTCCGGCACCCCAACATCGTCTCGGTGATCGACCTGCTGGAGGTCGGGGCCTACCCCGCGCTGGTGATGGACTTTGTCGAGGGGCCCGACCTGGACGAGCTCATCCATCGTCGCGGCCTCGATCTGGACACAGTGGACGTGGTGGTGAGGGGGATCCTGGCGGCTGTCGCCGAGGCCCACCGCCAGGGGCTCATCCATCGCGATCTCAAGCCCTCCAACATCCTCCTCGACCTGCAGGGCGACATCCTGGTCCCGAAGGTGATGGACTTCGGCATCGCCAAGGTGCTGGCACCCGAGGCCGGAGCGGGTCCGGCCAAGACCCGCACGGGCGCGGCCATGGGCACACCGGCCTACATGGCGCCGGAGCAGGTGCGCGACACGAGCAAGGTCACCTCCCAGGCCGACATCTTCGCCCTGGGTGCCATCCTGTACGAGCTGGTCACCGGCCGGCGGGCGTTCGAGCGGGCAGACGTCTTCGAGACCCTCAAGGCCGTGACGGATGGGAGCTACTGCCCCCCGCGCGCGTTGGTACCCGAGCTGCCGGAGCGCATGGAGAGGGCCATCGAAGGTGCCCTGAAGGTGGAGCTGAGCGAGCGCTTCCAGGACTGCGAGAGCCTGCTCCAGACCTGGCGGGGTGGCGAGGACGTCCAGTCCCCCTCGATCTCGGGGGGGGCCTTCGGTGGCGAGCTCCTCGCCGAGCTGCGCAGCTGGAACGACGAGAAGGCAGCGTCGGCGGAGCTGCTGGTGTCCGCGCCCAGCCAGGAGACCTACGACGAGGGGATGCTCGACCCAGCGGGCGACGCCAGCGCGGGTTCTGCGGGCTCGGCCTCCGCGACCATGTCGGTCCCCGAGCTGGCGGAGCCTCCCGGGGAGGTCCCCCACGCGCCCAGATCCGTGGCCGCGACCAGGAAGGTGCTGCCTTTGTGGAGACAGCTGCTCCGCCACTGGTACCTCCCGCCCCTGGGGGGCCTGGCCGGCCTCGTGGCCGCTGTGGGGGCCCTGGTCCTGTACGGCGACATGGTCGACGCGATGGTCATGGGAGGGCCCTTCATGGGCATCCTGGCACTCCTCACCCTGCTCGGTGGAGCCCTCACCGCCACCCTGGGGATCGGGGAGGCGCACGGCCGCGGCTACGTGGGCGCCTGGCTGATCTTCCCTGCACTGATCGCGGGCGTGGGCACCCTCGGCGTGACCGCCGGGGTGATGAACATGCACATCGTGGTGGATGGCGCCGAGCTGAGCCGGAGAGCGCTGATGCTCAACTTCGGGCTCTCCATCGCCTCCATCACCGAGTACGTGGGCTCCGCCCTCGCGGCCACGATGCTCGCAGGCGTGGCCTGGCTGCTGGCCTTGTTGCACCGAGGGGACCTGCGCGACCCCGGCTCGCGGCCCAGGATCGTGGGGGCCCTCGCCGTTGCCGCGCTGGGCGGTGTCGTACTCTGGATCCTGCAGGCCTTGGCCTACTACCGAGCCGGCCTCGGAGACGCCCCGGCCCCCTTCCTGGTCTTCCTGGTGCTGCTGATCGGGGTGGGTGGCGTCGCGGTGCTCAGCATCGGAGCCAAGCCATCCGCGACCCGGGCCCGCTGGGTCGCCGGCGCCGCAGCCGTCCTCGCCGTGTCGCTGACCGCTCGAGCGGGGGAAGTCCACAAGCAGCTGACCCTGATCCGGGATCTCGCCTTGCAGCAGCCGGGGGACACGATGCAGGCCGCGGCGGCCTTCGAGGCCCACCTGGCCACGGTCTCTCCGGTCTTCACCATCGCGTGGTCACTGCTGGCCTTCGGCACGGTCGCGATATGCCTGCGAGATCTGGCCCGGGGGCCCTTCCCCATCTCCTGGCGCCAGCTGGTCCTCCCCGTGGTCCTGGTCGGGCTGGCCGGAGCCTCCCAGTGGGTGGCGGAGGACGGCAAGCGCAGCGTGCTATCCCAGGTGGTCCCGGCCCACTTGGGGGTCGCGGCCCAGTGGTACCTGGGCTTCGGGCTCGAGGAGCACACGGCTTCGGGAGAGGAGCCCTGGGACCGCGACGGGCTGCGTGTGCTCGAGGCGCCCGAACGCGGAGAGGTGAAGACGGGAGACCTGCTCATCGCGGTCACAGACCTGCCGGTAGGCAGCCTCGCCGTGCTGCTGGAGCGGCTGGCCGCCTGTCGCTGTGACGGCGACGAAGGCGCCGAGGCCTGCAGCCTCGGACCGAGCTGTCTGCAGCCCGGCTCCACCATGGAGCTGACCGTGCTGCGCCCGCCGACCACCGCTGGCGTCGACGCCCGGCTGGAGCGAGTGCACGCCACGCTCTCCATGGAGCAGGCCGAGGACTAGCCTCGCTGGTAGCCCCCACGCTTGATGCCGTGGGTCTTCATCTTGTGGGCCAGGGTGCGGAGGGGCAGACCCAGGGCCTCTGCCGCGCGGCTGCGATCCCAGCCGGCGCGTTCGAGAGCGGCCATGATCAGGGCGGCCTCCCGTCGCGCCAGGGTGGTCTTGAGGTCCGCTCCCTCGTCCAGCTCGACCCCGAGGTCGGGCTCCCCTCCGGTCGGCTGGGCCGGGGACAGCTCCTGCACGCGGAGGGGCAGGTCCTCGGTCGTGACCCGATCGTGACAGGCGATCACCGCGGCTCGCTCCATGGCGTTGCGCAGCTCCCGCAGATTGCCGGGCCAGTGGTAGCGCTCCAGCAACCGCCGGGCCTCCGGAGCGATGCCCGAGAGGGTCCTGCCGCAGTCCGCGGCGGCGCGCGCCAGGAAGCCGAGCGCCAAGGGCTCGATCTCCTCCCGGCGCTCCCGCAGCGGCGGGATGCGCAGGGTCATGCTGTTCAGGCGGTACAGCAGGTCCCAGCGAAAGCCACCCTCGCGGCACATGGCCTCCAGGTCGCGGTGGGTGGCGGCGATGATCCGCACGTCCACTTCGATCTCACGAGAGGATCCCACACGGCAGAAGCGACGGGTCTCCAGCACCCTCAGCAGGGCGGCCTGGGCTGGCGCTGGCAGCTCACCGACCTCGTCCAGCAGGACCGTCCCACCGTCGGCGGACTCGAAGACACCAGCCCGCTGCTGGTTGGCACCAGTGAAGGCACCCGCCTCGTGGCCGAACAGGGTGCTCTCCACCAGCTGCGCAGGGATCGCACCGCAGTTCACGCAGACCATGCGCGCTTCGGCCCGCTTGCCCCAGGCGTGGATGGCCCGGGCGACCACCTCCTTGCCGGTGCCGGTCTCGCCGGTGAGCAGCACGGGAATTCGAGCCGCCGCGAGACGCTCCGCCAGCTCGCGGACCCGCAGCATGCCCGGGCTGATAAAGAGGGGATCATCACCACCACCACCCGAGTCGGTCGCGGCACTCCGGGCCAGCTGGATGGTGCCGGAGGGCCCAGCGCTCCGCAGCGCCTGCAGGGCCGCCTGGAGCAGCTCTTCGGCACAGCTCCCGTGGCTCGGGTACAGCGCGAGACCGCAGCTCAGCGAGCCAGCGGCCGCAAGCGGTCGCGCGGTGGCCAGCGCCGCGCTCTCGTCGGCCTCGGGCAGTAGCACCTCGAGCGTGCTCGGCGCGTACAGGCCCGCGAGGTCGAAGGGCCGCAGGGCCGCCCGCAGCGAGGACGCCCAGCGGCTGCTGGGCTCCCCGTGGAGGCTCCTGAGCACCAGCAGCGCGAAGCTCCGCCCGAAGGCCCGGGCGCGCTCCACCTCGACGGAGGCCTGGGCCATGAAGGCGTCGTGGCTGCAGATGATCCCCGCACCAGCCCCAGGTGGGGTGAGATCCTGCACCGTGGCGGGCACCGATCCGAAGGCCAGATCCACCCCTGAGCCTGCGGTGAAGCGGCGCTTGCGGACTCCGTCGAGCCAGGTCCCGTTGGTCGAACCCAGGTCCACCACCCGAACCTCATCTCCCACCAGCTCGACGCTGGCGTGCTCCCTGGACAGGCTGGAGTCCCTCACCGTCACCGTGGCGGGAGCGGCCCGTCCGATCACCACCGGACAGTCAGCCAGCAAGGGTACGACGCGCGCCCCATCACGGGCGAAGAGCAGCAAGGAGAGTTCGCCGGGCCGACGCTGGGCCTCACGCTGCAGCCGGGCCAGCACGTCGTCCGAGAGGCGCCCCGTGCTGGTGATCCCGTCTCGTTCGTCCTGGGACATGGAGCTGCTCCGGTGAAGGGGCCGATCCCGCGAGCACGGGAACCCGACCAGCACAACAGGTTCTTGCCTCGGAGTGCAAGTCGTTGCCAAGATGATCGGGGATCAAGCTGGAGGTCGAACAGAGAAACATCCTGGATGAAACCCTGTTTCCACACCCTCCATGGCGGGCGGAACAGCCTGGCACGGCTCTTGAAAAGGCACTGAGCGAGGCCGACAGCCCGCTCGCATCCAAGGCAGACGTGGTCGGAGGCCGACAATCCCAACAAGGAGGAATCGAGATGCTCTCAATGATCCAGGACGGTGGACCCTTCATGCTCGTGGTGCTGACCCTGGGGCTGGTCACGCTGGTACCCAACCTGCTGCAGCTCGCCCACCGCGGACGGCGGCTCACCGGTGTCGTCGTGGGGCTCGCCGCCGCCACGCTGCTGGCGGGCCTCTGTGGCACGGGCGCAGGGCTCTACATGATGGCCTCGGCCTTCCCGGGCGCTGTGGAGCCCACCGTCGAGGGCGCCACCCAAGCGGTCTCACTGCTCGCGAGGGCCACCGGTGTGGCCTGGACCACCACCGCGATGGGCGCCCTGTTGGCCGCCGTCAACGCCATCATCTGCGGCGTGGGCTTCAGCCGGGCGCGCTGAGGGCCCGGGCCCACCGGGAGTCGGACCAGAAGCAAACCCCTCCCGTGAGGCATCAACCTCACGGGAGGGGCGTGATCGCGCGATGCTCCGAGCGCTACTCGACCACCTCGGCGGCCTCTTCCTTGACCTCTTCGACAGCCTCGACAGCCTCGGCAGCGCCTTCGGCGGCCTCGGTGGCCTCCTCGACAGCTTCCTCGGCGGCTTCGGTGGCTTCCTCGACCGCGCCTTCGGCAGCCTCGACGGCCTCCTCGGCAGCTTCCTCGGCAGCCTCGACGGCCTCTTCCTTGGCCTCTTCGACGGCGCCTTCGGCGGCCTCGGTGGCCTCCTCGGCGGCACCCTCGGCAGCGTCGGTGGCTTCGGCCTTGGCGGCTTCGGCAGCGGTCTCGAGCGCCGACGGGACCTCCTTCGGGCAGCCGGTGATCGTCAGGCTCAGCAGGGCGATGATGATGCTTGTGGGCTTCATGGTGCCTCGTCTCCTCGGGTGGGGGCCCTCCGACGCTACGCAAGAAACCGTTGCCGCGTCAAGGGCCGAATCGAGATTACATCTCATGCCGGGCGCAGTTGCCGTCCGCCGCATCGTCCGTGATCCCGTCTGTCGCCCAATCATCTACCGGATCTGACAGAACGGACCGTTCAACCCTCGAACTTGTCGATCACGTGTTCGGCCAGGAGGCCTCGCTTGCAGGCGAGGCGGATCGCGGGGCGTATGGCGCGGATCAGGGGGAAGTAGGTGCGATAGTCTCGGAAGCTGCGCTTGGGCGCCGCCAGGATGCGCCCGTAGTCGGCCGTGGTGAGCCCCAGCCGCTCGAGCACCGCTGCCCGGTTGTCCAGGTCGGGCAGCATGGGGTTGTCCTCGAAGAACTCCAGGGCCCGGGCCCTGGAGATGCGGCCAGCGCGCACCTGGGCCGCGGGGGAGAGGCGGCGCAGGTCGAAGCCGAACTTGTCGTGGATGAGCTGGGTGCGGAACGGGGTGTAGATGCAGTCGGCGTGCTTGCCCCCGTCGATCCATCCGTATTCGTCCCGCAGCCGGGCCTTGAAGCGGGGCTCGTCCCACTCGAGGTACAGCGGCAGCATGATCACCCGGGTGCGACGCACCAGGGCCCCGGTCAGCAGGTGCCGGGCCCGCAGGCGGTTGAAGTCACGCACCACATCGAGGGTGTCGGGGCGACCGTGGGCCTTCACCACCGCCTCGAGGTAGCGCCCGTCCACATACGACCAGCCCAGGGGAGCGATGCCCTCGGTGAGCGGGGAGTTCGAGAACAGCACCGTGCGCACGCCCTCGATCTCCGCGGCCCGGTAGGCCAGGGAGAAGACCGCCACCAGGCAGGGCAGGCAGGGCTCGGGGATCGACGCCTCGAGGCAGGCCCGGAAGGCGTCGCCCAGCTGCTCCCAGGGGGCCGACAGGGACTTCAGGGTCACCCCCAGCTGCTCGGTGAGGCTGTGGAGGTTCTTGCGGCCGATGTCGGATACCCAGCCGTTGTCGAAGTGGTAGGCCACCGGCCGCAGGCCCAGCTCCACCGCCTGGACCAGGGCCCAGGAGCTGTCGCCCCCGCCGCTCAGGGGCAGGATGCAGTCGAAGGGCTTGCCCCGACCCTCGCGCTTGATCCGCTCGATGGCGGCCAGGAACGCCGCCTTCTTGTCGGGGTCCTGGGCGCTGTAGTAGGCCCGATCCAGCCGGTCGTGGGCGTGGCACATCCGGCAAGTGCCCTGGTCGTCCAGCCGCAGCCCGGGCACGGTATCGTCCATGATGCAGCGGCTGCAGATGCGGTGCGGGCCGGCCACGGGTGCCTCCAGGTGGAAGCCCCCAGGATAGCGTCCCCGCGGGTCGGACGTCACGCAATGCCAAACGTAGGGAAGGACTTTATGTCCTCCCGCAACAGCAATGTTCCTCCCGCAAAGACCGGACCTTCTCCATGCGCCGCCTACTCCCTCTCCTTCCGCTGCTCCTCGCCAGCTCGGCCGCCACGGCCGCCCCGATCCTCCCCGGCAGCGAGGCCCCGGCCCTCACCCCCGACCCCTGGGTCACCCAACCCCCCGAGCAGATCGACCTGCTGCTCTATGTGGGCAGCTGGTGTCCCCTGTCCCGGGAGGTGCTGGACCAGCTGAGCGAGCGCGATGACCTGTCCATCGCCGCCATCAGCAGCGAGCCCCTCCCCGCCCTCGAGCGCTTCCTCGAGGTCGGCGGCTGGGAGGGCCTGGCGCTGGGCGCCGATCCGGAGCGCGCGCTCTGGGAGGCCTGGCTCGGGGACCCCCTGGTCGGCCAGCCCCTGCCCTACGCCTTCGTGCTGGGCGAGGCCGGGCACGTGCTGTGGCGCGGCCCGGCGGTGGAGCCTGGCGCCGAGGAGCCGCTGGCCGCCCTCATCGGCGTCCTCGAGGCGGTGGAGAGCGGTGCCTGGGATCTCACACAGGCCCAGGCCCAGGCCCAGGAGCAGGCGCGAGTGCTGCAGCTGATCGAAGCGTTGCAGGCCCATCGGGGGGCCCGACACCTGGGCAAGCTGGCGCGCAAGCTCGAAGACCTGGAGATCCCCGAGGAGCTGGAGGAACAGGCCGCCGACGCGTACAACGAGGTGGCCTGGACCTTCATCACCACCCAGGCGGACTCCTCGACGGAGCTGGAGCTGGGTCTACGGCTGGCCGAGCAGTCCCTGGAGATCCGGCCCGATCACCCGGCCACCATGGACACCCACGCCAGGGCCCTGTGGGACCTGGGCCGGCGCGAGGAGGCCTTCGCCATCCAGGAGCGGGCGGTCACCCTGGCGACCGGCACGGGCATGGAGGGAGAGCTTCGGCCTGCCCTGGAGGAGTACGCCGCCGCCCTCGATCGCTCCCTCGAGGCCCCGGAGGAACAAGGCGAGCCCGAGCCCTGGCAGGGCAGCGTCAACCAGGCCTTCCGCGCCACGGCGCCCGAGCAGCGGCTCATCGTACGGCCCCAGAGCCTCGAGGACGCCGACCTGGAGGCCCGCTGGGCCGAGGTCATGGGCGGGGTGCTGGGTATGTTCTCCCGTAACGCCAGCCCCGACGCCCCCCCGCTGGAGCTGCACCTGCCCGACGCCGTCGATGAGGAGAGTCTGGCCGAGCTGGCTCCCGTGCTCTACGGCAGCCCGAGCGCCAATCCCCTGGTGGCCCGCGTGCTCGAGCACCACGGCTTGGCCCTCGAATCCGAGGGTCTGCGGGTGGGCGAGAAGCTGATACCTGCTCCGGACCCCTTCCTGATCGCCGCCCTGCCGAGCCCCTGGGCCCCCGAGCTTCCGGTGATCCTGTACACGGGTCTCAGCGACACCGGCACCCTGGATCTCAACGCCGTCTTCCACGGCCCCAACGGCCTACTGATGGGCAGCAACGATCCCGACGGGAAGCGACTGACCCTGCTCCAGGTCGATCCCATCTTCGAGCGGGGGCGCTTGACGAGCCTGGGCCTGGGACCCGCGGTGTTGACCGGAGCCCAGGTCGCCGAGGATCTCGAAGCCCTGCACGCGCTGCTGGCCAAGGAGTACGCCGGCTGGAGCGATCTGCAGTGGAGCCTTCGAGGGGAGGGCTCGGACTGGCACACGCGCACCACAGCGTTCACCGAGCAGGTCCGGACTCGGCCCCGTGTGCTCTGGGACGAGGCCTACCAGCTGCTCCTGGACTACCTCGCTCCGGTGCAGGACACCCACTTCTACATGGAGGGCAGCAGCCTGGGGCCCGAGGGCGCGGTGAAGCGCAGCGACCGGCTGGTGGACAGCCTGGTGCCCTACTTCGCCGATGGCGTAGTGGGCCCCGAGGCCCACGGGCTCGAGGTGATCCCGGGACCCGCATCGGTGGAGGCCGACCGACCCTACCTCTTCCCCACCCTGCCCCAGGACGGGCACGACCCCGCGTACCTCGTGGGGATGATGGTGGATCCCGACGCGGTCCCCCTGCGACTCGAGCTGCCCTCTGGCGAGGAACTGGAGATCCACCGCGGTCGGTCCCGCGCCCGCACTCGCGGCAGCTGGGACCTGAGCGAGCCCCCCGACAGTCCCCTGCCCGTCCTGGGGGTGCGCACCATGAACCGCAAGCACCTCGAGGGCATGGCCGAGACCGCCATCGAGCTCCGCGACGAATCCACCGTGGTGCTGGACCTGCGCAACAACGGCGGCGGCAGCGACCAACCGGCCCACGACTGGGTGGCCCGCTTCTCGAACGAGCACTACCACTGGGCCTGCTCGGCCCAGGTGGTGAAGACCACCGGCCATCCCCTGCGCCACTGGAAGAGCTGGAGCGACAGCGGCTACCGCGTCAGCGGTGGTGACTACGCCGAGGCGCCCTACGACGGCCGCCTGGTGGTGCTGGTCGACACGGGGGTGGCCTCATCGGGTGAGACCTTCGCCTTCCTGGCCAGCACCGTCGAAGGGGCGGTCCTGGTAGGCGAAAACAGCTCCGGCTGCACCGCCTACGGCAACGTGGAGTCACACGATCCACTGCCCCACAGCAAGATCTCCCTCTGGTTCGGCCGCAGCCGCTTCGTCTGGGAGTGCACCCGGCCGGTGGTGGAGGGTGTAGGCATCTTCCCCGACTACTGGCTGGACGTGGAGGACCCGGTGGGGTGGTTGGCGGAGAATCCACCACAGGGGTTGTAGAGGACTCCCACCACCCGATCGTGGTGGGAGTCCAGGCGCAGGACGAGGTCCAGGAAGCCGTCACCGTCCTGGTCGGCCAGCACTGGCTGGTCGCCTTCGCCGCCAGGCACCGAGAACGCGCCGAGGTCCGAGAAGCCGCCCTCGCCGTCGCCCTGTGCCCAGTGCCAGCTGTTGTCGCCCCGGTCGTCGAAGATCACCAAGTCGATGTTGCCGTCGCGATCGAGGTCGCCGACTGCCAGGTGGTAGGCGAACGATGGGGCCAGACCCTCTGCGATGTCCGCAGCCTCGAACTCGCCCGCACCGTGGTTGCGCAACAGGCGAGCGGTGTCGGTGTCGTTGTCCACATAGAGCAGGTCGTCGAGCCCATCACCGTCCACATCGACCACGATGCCGGGCGCGGCGCCCGACTCGATGGAGATCTGGGTGCTGCTGCCGAAGGCGCCCGCCCCATCCCCGGGCAGGACGTCCAGGACATAGTTGCTCACCTTCATGATCAGGTCCAGGCGACCGTCTCCAGCGAACTCGCCCAGGCCGAGCCAGCCGACGGAGCTGGTCTGCTCCTCCTCCCAGTGCACCTCGAAGCGGCCGGTGCCGTCGTTGAGCAGGCTGCGTACGAGCTCTTCGGCGTGCACGTCCATCACCACGTCCAGGTCTCCGTCGCCGTCCAGGTCCCCGAGCTCGAGGCTCGAGGCGGAGCGCCCGCGTTCGGTGAGCAGCTCGATGATCTCCTCGTCGAAGCCGCCGGCACCGTCCAGCAGCAGGGTGATGATCTCGTCGCGGTAGTAGGTGTTCCCGACCACGATGTCGAGATCACCGTCGCCGTCGAGATCGTCCATGGCGAAGTGGCTCAGATCCGTGGTCTGGCCGCTGGTGTCGCTGTGCTCCCAGCTGGCGCTGTGCTCCATCTGGCCGTCGCCCAGAGCGTCCAGGTACAGCTCGAAGCTGGGGGCGTTGGACACCACGAGATCGAGGTCGCCGTCGCCGTCCAGGTCACCCAGGTCGTAGCTGTGCAGGTTGGCGGCCCGAATGTAGACCGCCGAGGGGGTCTGGAAGGTGCCATCGCCCACGCCCCGGCGCAGGGTCAGCCAGCCGTCCTCGTCCACGACCACAGCGTCGAGGATCCCGTCACCGTCCAGGTCCGCCGGCTGCCAGGTGTACAGCTCCTGGAGCCAGTCCTGGAGCGCATCGGTGGCCTCGGTGGTTGGCCCCGCGGCGCTGCCCGAGCGCACGAAGGTGGACTGGCGGGAGCCGTTGATGAGCTCCGCGAAGCCGTCGCCGTCGAGATCCGCGATCTGCAGGCTGTACGGGATTCCGTAGTCGGGGTCGTAGGTGTCGTCCCACACCTCGATGGTGTGGGTGGTGAAGGCGCCGGTGCCATCGTTGTCGAGCCACAGCAGGTCGTTCTCCTCGTGGTGGCTGGCGGCCAGGTCGAGGTCACCGTCGCCGTCCAGATCGCCCATGGTGAGCTGGGTGGAGGCCTGGACGAGCCAGATCTCCTCGCGGGTGAACACACCCGCCCCGTCGTTGCGCAGCAGGTGGTTGTCCTTGTGCTGGTTGCCTCCCAGCACGACGTCGAGATCACCATCGCCGTCCACATCCCCCACCTGCAGCTGGTCGAAGTCGCTGTCCTCGGTGCCCGTGGTCACCGAACCCGTACCACCGGCCATGGCCACCACCCACTCGCCATCCTGGCAAGCCACGAAGGCGTCGTCGGCCGCGTCGCCATCCAGGTCGTCCACCACGAACGCCTGGGGTGCAGCGCAGCCGACCTCGAACCATGGATTGGGCGCGCCGAAGCTCCCGTCGCCGTTGCCGGGCAAGCGGAAGACGAAGCGATCATCGGCCAGCAGGGCCAGGTCGGGGGCCTCGTCCACGTTCAGGTCGGTGATGGCCAAGGCGAGGGCGCTGACGCCGGTGTCGAGGGGTTCGAGCAGCTCGAAGCCGAAGTCGCCCAGGCCGCGCAGCACCTGCAGCTCGGAGCCCACCAGCAGCGCCAGATCCTCGATGCCGTCACCGTCCAGGTCCGCTACCAGTGGCATACCGAGGGCCTCGTCGAAGCGCACCTCGAAGAAACCGGGCACCCGCGCGGCGAACCTCTCGGCACTGCAGACCACATCGGTGTCGGCGTCGGTGTCGGCGTCGGTGTCGGCGTCGGTGTCCCCGTCCGCATCGGTGTCGGTGTCGGTGTCGGCGTCGGTGTCGGCGTCGGTGTCCCCGTCGGTATCGGGGCCGGTGTCAACCGGCGGAGAGGTGTCATCCACGCTCTCGCGGCAGCCGTCACCGCAGCCGAAGGAGAGCAGCACCAACACCATCAGAGCGGTTCGCTGCGCACTCATCTCTTCCTCCCAGCGGGCCCTCACCCGCGCGGTCCGAAGCGAGTGTAGCACCCCGCGAACCGGCCATCGCGTGATACTGCCGCTGTGATGTCCTCCGAGCCCACGAACCGCTCCGGCTTGCTCTCACTGGCCATGCGCCTGGCGCTGGCGGCCGCGGCGCTGCTGCTGGCCCTGGGGGCGCTGGAGCTGGCGCTCCGGGTGGTCGGGCCCAGCTACCACCGCTTCGGCGAGCACAGCCAGATCTACTACTCGAACCCCCGCGGCTACCACGATCCCATGGGCAGGGACGGAGAACACGAGCTGTATGGGCTCCGCTACTGGACGGCCCCGCATGGCTCCCGCCTTCCGGACGAGCGCAGCCCCACCGCCAGGAAGGAGTGGGAGCGCCCGGGCAATGTGCTGGTCCTGGGCGACTCCTTCACCTACGGCCGCGGCGTCCGCTACGAGGACACCTGGGCCCGACAGCTCGAGCGCAGCGCCCTGGCCGCCGGCCGCGCGCTCATCATCGAGAACCACGCCGTCTCCGGATACGACCTCGAGCAGATCTCCGTGGAACACGATCGAGCCACGGCCGAGCGGCGCTATCCCCTGGTGATCTACGGCTTCGTGCTGAACGACTTCGACCTGCCCGACGCGTACGAGATCGTGGGCCTGGACCTGATCGACCTCAACAACGAGGTCAGCCACGATCCGTGGCGCCAGCGCTCTGCGCTGGTCAACACCGTCGCCCACAGCGTGGACCTGCAGCGGCTCCACAACACCACCATGAGGGCCTACCGCGAAGCCTTCGAAGATCCCTGGGCCGCGCCCCGGTTCGAGGAGTTGGCCGAGCTGCACGAGCGTGTCCGCGACCGCGAAGGGGAGCTGGTCATCGTGCTCTTCCCCTTGCTTCACGAACTCGACGACTACGCCTTCCGGGCAGCCCACGATCGCCTGGCGGGCTTCTGCTCGGACCGGGGCATCCCCTTCCTGGACCTGCTGCCGGCATACCAACAGCACAGCGCCGAGGAGCTGTGGGCAAATCCCACCGATCACCACCCCAACGAGACAGGCCACGCGCTGGCGGCGGAAGCTCTCCTGGCCTTCCTTGCGCAAGAAGGGCTGCTCGAGGGCCTGGAGCCGCCGCCGGACGACGCCCCGCCTCGTCAGGGCTGGGATGAACCCAGAGAGCTGATGAAGCGCCGGGACGATCGGAGGAGGACCAAGGTCAAGGGCACGGAGGGTAGTACGCCAGGTCGTCGGTGAGGTCGGTGTCGAGATCGCCGACGAAGGTGGTGGCACCCGAGCTGGGGTCCACCTCGTACAGGGCGCTGCCCGTAGCGGCCAAGAGCATCCCGGTGCCGTGGTCGAACTCGAGCCCCACGGAGGAGAACGACACCCCCGTGGAGACGAAGCCCGTGGCGACTCCGGTGGCCAGGTCCAGGCCGAAGATGTTCCCCGTGGCGCTATCGGCCCCCCACAGCGTGTCGGTGCTGCAGTCGTAGGCCAGGCCGTTGGCTCCGATGTCGAAGCCCAGCGCGCCGATGGTGGTGGCCAGCCCAGTGGTGGTAGACAGCTGCACCAGGGCATCGTTGTACGTGTCCAGCCCGTAGAGCGAGCCGCTGGAGCCGAAGCCGATGCCCCCGATGTCGGAGGTCCCGGTGGCACCGATGGTTGCGGTGGTCCCCGTGCACACGTCGATGGTCATCAGCTCGTAGTCGGCGCTGTTGTGGACGATGGGGGTGCCGTCCTCACGCACATCCATGCTGTTGATGGTGATACTGCTGTCGTCGATAGCGGTGATGACGGCCACGGCGGCGGTGCTGCGATCGATCTCCACCACGTCGCCCGCCCTGGTGTCGATGGTCACCAGGCTCCAGCCTGCCTTCACGTCCTCGTCCACGTCGCCGTCGCAGTCGTCGTCGGTGGCGTTGCAGATGTCCTCGGCGCCCGGATGCACACCGGCGCTGCTGTCGTCGCAGTCATCGGCGTTGTCCACCGTGCCGTCGGGCTGCTCGCAGGCTCGCTCGGAGCTGTGGGGATCACCGTAGCCGTCGTAGTCGTCGTCGGCGTACCAGACATCACCCGCGCCCTCGTCCACCTCGTCGTCGCAGTCGTTGTCCAGATCGTCGCACAGCTCGGCCGCCCCAGGATGGATCTCGGCGTCCACGTCGTCACAGTCTCCGGTCTCGCTCACCCATCCGCTGGAGGCCTCGCAGGCCTCGGTGCTGGAGTCCGAGCCCCAGCCGTCGCCGTCCAGGTCCTCGTAGAAGGTGCTGGTCGTCCCCTCGTCGACCTCACCGTCACAGTCGTCGTCGATCTCGTTGCAGACCTCCGACGCAGCGGGGTGGACGGCCGGATCGTCGTCGTCGCAGTCGGTGCCGAGGGTGCAATAGCCCGAGGGCAACTCACAGGACTCCACGCTCTGGTCGGGATCACCGAAGCCGTCACCGTCGGCGTCGAGGAACCAGGTGTGCAGGCAGGTGTCCGGCGCTTCGGTGTCGTCGGGAACCGGCTCGCTGTCCTTGATCTCCGGGTCGGCCTCGAAGCAGGCACCAAGGAACAGGCCAAGGAACGGGAGCAGGCGCATCGGGCCTCCGGACGGGACAAGCGCTCGACAACCCTATGGTGTCGATGGTGGAAGAACCCGATCGTGGCGCCCGAGGCTCAGGGCTTGGTGCCTTCCTTCTCGACCTCGGCCCCGACCTCGGCTTCGGCTTCGGCGGCCTGGGCCTCGAGGATCTCCACGTTCTCGCAGGCGGTCTTGTTGCCCACATCGCAGGAGCGCTGCATCAGCGCGGCGATGTGAGCGAGGTCCTGCTCCTCCTCGGGCCGCTCGAGCAGGTGCATGGCCACGTTGAAACACCCGATCTCGTCCTGGCCCAGCTCACAGGCCTTGTCGAAGAAGGGAAAGGCCTTGCCCCGGTCCTGCTTGGGGCCTCGACCGAACTCGAGCATCAGCCCCGCCCAGGCGCAGCACTTGGGCTCATCCAGATCGCAGCCCTTCAGGAAGATCTCGAAGGCGCGCAGCTCGAAGGTCATCCCGAGCTTGCCCTCCGCCAGGCTGGCTCCCGCGACGTGGCACGGGCCGGGCTGACCGCTCTCGCAGGCCGCGACCAAGGCGTCGTGGCTGAGATCCGGGGCCAGGTTGGGACCTTCACCGTAGACATGGTCGTAGCCGAGCCGGTAGCAGGCGCCGGCGTGGCCCTGCTGGCAGGCCTGCAGGTGCAGGTGGTACCGCGCCTGCCGCTGTTCGGGGGTGTTGGCGTTGACCTGCTCGAGGCGATCGGCGAGCGCATAGCAGTCTTCAGCTTGGCCGTCGCGGCAGGAGCGCATCATGTCCTTGCCCACCAGGGACTTCAGGCCGGCGCCTTTGACATGCCAGGCGGGCTTGGGGCCGCAGCCGAGGGACAGGGCGCAGGCGAGGATGACGAGAGGGGTGCTTCGCATGGGGACCTCCGAGACCCCACCGTAACCCCTTGGAAACCACCATCTCGTGCTACCTTTCGCCACCGCCCGGAGGTGAGCGTGCGCTCTTCGGTCCCTGCCTGCCTGCTCTTGGCCGTCCTCCCGGCGTGCTCCAGCGAGCCATCCGAGGTGGAGACCACCGCGCCCCCCGAGGCTCGGAGCGAAGCTCCGGCCTTCCCCGACAAGTCCGTGACGGCGGCCGTCAGCTTCACCACCCGCGTGGCGATCCCGGGCATGGACCTCGAGCCCGTCGACCTGCTCCCCACCCCCGATGGGGACTTCCTGGTGATGTTCGAGCACGGCCCCGCGCGGGTCACGCGGCCTCCCCCGGACCTGGACGACGTCGTGGGGGACCTGAACCGCTTCGCGGCCACCGCCTCGAGCGACGGGGTCTCTGTGGTGAGGGTCTACGCGGACGGCAGCGCGAGCGAACCCCTGGACCTGACCCGGCCCGACGACCAGGCCCGCTACGGGGTCGGGCTCGCGGCTCTCCCCGGCGGTTCCCTGCTCGCGGTCACCAACCCGGCCTTCAACATCTCCAACGCCCGGGGCTACGAGCTGACCACGCTGTCCTCCGACGGTCGCATCACGAACCGCGGGGTCCTGCACGAGGGTGAGACCCTGAGGATCGGCGCCTTCGACGTCACCGAGACTGGGCTGGTCTTCGTGGCTGGGAGCTTCCACGCGGACACCTTGGGGCAGGACTGGGTCTGGGACATCGGGGCGGAGCCCCCTCCCCCCACGCCCGAGGGCCACAGCGGCCTCTACTGGGCGTTGCTCACGCCCGAGGGCGAAGTGCTCTGGGAGCGCCGCGCCCCGGTGGACCAGGTCGGCAGCGTCACCGGCGCCCGCTTTGGCGCCGACGGTCACCCCTGCTTCGCGACCTCCGAAATGGACCGCAGCCTCACGGTCACCTGCGTCTTGAAGCAGACCGGCGCAACCCGCTGGACCGCCTCGGGCGACTCGGGGGCCATGTACGCCGATCCTTGGCTCTTCCAGCGGGCCGACGGCGCCTGGGTGGCCGCGTGGAAGAGCTTCCGCGACAGCCAGCCCACCCTGCGCATCGCCGTACACAGCGACGAGCAGCGCACCGAGGATCACCAGATCGCTGTGCCCGAGTCCGCCGAGGAGCTGACCTCGGTGGTGGCCACACCCGGGGGCTACCTCGCGCTGTTCGAGGAGAACTACTCTGGACGGGAGGTGGACATCGACGCCGTTCACATCGTCGAGGCGGGGCTGGACGGCACGCCCCGTGGCACCCGGTCCGTGATCTTCGAGCGCATCAGCGGGGACCAGATCGCCGTCCTGGATCACCAGGGGCGCATCGCCCTGCTGCACGGTAGCTACCAGGACGATCAGCTGTGCTTCGATCTGATGGTGGGGGACGAGCGCTTCCAGCCAACGCCCGTCTCCGATCCGTAGCACCCAAGCTACCGATACACGCTCGACATAAGCCGCGCTGGCGAACGAAAGCGGGCTTTCCAACAACTTCACCCAGGAGGGAATCCCAGCCGGGGGGCACGGTTCTTGCTCTCGTTGAGCACTCAACCCGAGGGGAAGTCCATGCTCGCTCCACTGCCGTGTCGCCGTCCAGGCACTGCCCTGATCACCAGTCTGCTAATCGTCCTGCTCCTGCTGCTGCTGGGTCCGGGAACCGCCCGAGCGCAACAGGGCGAGGTCACCCTGCCCCTGACAGGCTGGGAGGGTCTCCTGGATCGAGTGGAGCGGGGGGAGCTGGCTCCAGTGCCGCCCGAGGTGGTGGTGCGGGGAGGACGAACCCTCGAGGGCAGCTTCCAGCGAGGGGTGTTCACCGGCACCCTGGATGCACGCTTCCACCTGCTCGAGGGTGCCTCGAGCCAGGGCGTCGTGCGGGTCCCGGTGCTGGACAGCGCCACCTCCATCGACCGCGTGCTGCTCGACGGCCGCCCCACCTCCCTGCTGCAGGAAGGCGGCATGTACACGGTGGGGGTGACCGGAGCCGGGGAGCATCGGGTGGAGGTGCGCTTCTTCCAAGGGCGGGACGACGATCGTTTCTCCCGGGAGCTGCGCTTCGCCCTGCCTCCGTCGGGCCCCACCGCGCTGTCCATCCGGGTGCCGGAGCAGGACATCGAGGCCCGCCTGGACCACGGCGCAATCACGGAGCTGCGGCCCGAGGCGGGCGGCACCCGCATCCAGGGTCACCTGGACTCCCACGGCTTGCTGGACCTGACCTGGACTCGCCAGCCCACCCACCGGGAGGCGACCGAACTGCGGGCCGAGGCCCGCATGAACGCCCTGTACACCCTGCACGAGGCCCTGGTGAAGGGCGTGGCCACCATCGACTGGGCCTTGCTGGAGGGCGAGACGGATCGCATCGAGCTGGCGCTTCCCGCCGAGATCGAGGTTGTGGATGTGACCGGTGATGCGGTGCTGCAGTGGTACACCGAGCTCGAACCCCAGGACGGCAGCGGGCCGATGCTGGCCGTGTTGCTTCGCTACCTGGTGGAGGCCGACCGCCGGGCGGAGGGACACGACCGCGCGGCGCTGCAGGTCCACTTCCAGTTCCCGGTGGACATCAACGAGCCGGTGCCGCTGCACCTGCCCATGCCACCCGAGAGCATCCCTCTCACGGGCGCCATCGGCGTTCAGGGCCCTGCGGGCCTGGAGGTCGCGGTGTCCGACCTCCAACAGGCAGAGCAGCTCACCCTGCGCGATCTGCCCAGTGATTTGCTGGCCCTGACCCCCAACCCGCTGTTGCTGGGCTTCTCGTTCGACAAGCCCCCGACTATCGCCCTGGACCTCGAGCGCCAGGGTGAACTGGAGCTCACGAGCACCCTGGTGGACGACATCCAGTCCAGCACCGTGCTGCTCGAGGACGGCGCCGAGCTGACCAAGCTGCGCATGCGTGTGCGCAACAACACTCGCCAGCACCTGGCCGTGCGCCTGCCCGAGGGCGCCACCCTGACCCATGCGCTGCTGGACGGCCAGCCTGTGCGGCCCGCGGTGCTCGAGGGCGTGGGTGACAACACCGATGGTCTATCAGCGGACTCCCTGCTGCTGCCCCTGCGCCAGAGCGAGCGCAGCACCGAAGGCGGACGCGTGGTCCACCACGTCTCATCCGGGGAGACCCTGGGCGGCATCGCCCTGCACTACTACTCGGACACCACACGCTGGGACGAGATCCTGTACGCAAACCCGCACCAGCTGACCACCGAGAACGACCTCACCGTTGGCCAGGAGCTGACCATCCCCCTGCCCCAGGGTGTGGAAGAGACCAGCTTCGTGCTCGAGCTGGCCTACAAGCTCGATCACCCAGCCACGGGCCTGCTGGGTCGCCGGGAGCTGCGCCTGCCCGGCCTGGACGTGGACACCCTGAGCGTCACCTGGCACCTGTACCTCCCGAGCCACCTCGAGCCGCTGCACTTCTCGGCCAACCTCACCCAGTACGACGCCATCCACTACGACCCCATCCAGCGGGCACTGGGCCTGGTGAGGGTCGCCTTGCTGGGCCGCGACGCCCACGCCGGCCTGAGCGGCGGCTACAAGAACATCCTCACCCAGCGCAAGGCCATCTACCGCGAGGAGTCGAGCCGCAAACAGGGGGGCGAGGACGTGGTGAGCAGCTTCCCCCTGGTGGGCGAGCGCTACCGCTTCGAGCGCATCCTGGCCGGCGACGACGTGCCTCGAATAGCGGTGAGCTACGTGGCCGAGAGCACCCTGCCCTGGATTCGGGGGGCCGCCCTGCTGGCAGCCTTCGGGCTGTGCTGGCTGCTGGCCGGCTCGAGGGATCCCCACCGCAGGTGGCTGCGTCGCGGCACCGCCCTGGTGGGCTTCGTGCTGCTGTTGGTGGTGGCCCACCACGTGCTGGGCGTTCACCGCCGCATCGTGCTGGGCTGCGACCTGGCCCTGGCCCTGGCCCTGGTCCGGGTTCACGGCCCAGGCTGGTGGGCGCGCCTGCGAGGGGGCCTGAGGGCGGGCCCCTGGGCGATCCTGAACTGGCGGGTGCTCGGGGCTGTGATCGGCCTGGAGCTGCTGCTGCTGTTCGTGCTGGCCTGGCCGGTGTTCTTCTCCTGCGTGCTGCTGGTGGCCCTGGCCGCCTGGCGGGGGGTGTCCCGATGACCCGCCTCCACAGCCGCATCCTCACCACACTGTTGGGTGCCCTGGCATTGCTGGTGCTCTCCGGTTCCACGCCGGTCTCCCAGGACGACGCCGAGTACCACCGCCAGCGCGAGGCCTACGCCGAGGACAACTTCGCCACGGTCATGGGCAACAACGACTGGAACCTCGTGCAGTCACAGCGCCGACCCGCCGCCAGCCCCGCGGCCGTCACCGCCACGCCCGCGACCTCCACCACCGCAGAGGTGGTGGTACCCCTCGATCGCTACGAGGCGGTGCGCGCTGTGGCCGAAGCCATGGATCGCGCCGATCGGCAGCCCGAGGTGCCCCTGGTGGTGCTGGGAGCCTCGTCGTACACCGGCCGAGCCCTGGACGGCGCACTGTCCCTGCGCCTGGAGCTGGGCGTCACCCTGGGCGGCGAGGGCCTGTGGAAGACCGTGCCCCTGGTGGGCGAAGAGGTGGTGGTGGTCCGGGCGCGCGATGCAGCCACCGGCACCGAGCTGCCCCTCACCCGCCAGAGCGGCTACCACGTCTGGCTCACCCCGCGGGTGGGTGAGGTCACCGTCGAGCTGGACCTGCTGGTGCCCTCCATGGGCCGCCGGGGTTCCCTCGAGTACGACTTCCTGGTGGCCCGCACCCCGGTCACCCGCTTCGAGTGCAGCTTCCCCAGCGCGGGCCTCGAGCCCCGCCTGCGCTCGGCGGTCCGCTCCGAGGTCGTGCCCGCCGACGGCGGCGTGCGCCTGTCCGCTTCCCTCGAGCCCACCAGCCGGATCCACCTGATGGGCTTCAAGGACGTGGGCGAGGACGAGGGTCGCCAGGCCCGCATCTACGCCGAGAGCCTCAACCTGCTGAGCGTGGATGAGGGCGGGCTCGATCTGTTCACCGTGGTGAGCTTTGACATCCTCTACGCCGGGGCCCAGCACTTCGACGTGCTGATCCCCGAGGGCATGACCGTGGTCTCCGCCGACGGCCAGGGGGCCTTCCGCTATACCCTCGAGCCCGCAGACGGCGGCACCCTGCTGCGGGGCGAGACGGCCTACCCCATCCGCAACGCCTACGAGATCTCCCTGCGCCTGCGCCGCGAGCAGCCCCGGGACAGCGAGGTGCTCGACCTGCAGCTTCCCCGCTGCCAGGGCGTGGAGCGGGAGTACGGCTGGCTGGGGGTCGAGGTGGTGGGCAACCTGCGCCTCGAGGAGCTCGAGCAGCGCGAGGTGCTGGCCGTAGACGTGCGCCAGCTGCCCTGGGAGATGGTCCAGAGCGCGGTGAGCCCCATCCTGCGAGCCTACCGCTACCACAGCGCGGACGCCGGGGTGGTGCTCGAGGCCCAGCGGCTTCCGGAGCGGGAGCCGGCCACCGGCTCCATCGACCTTGTGGAGGCCACCACCACCATCTCCCGCGAGGGGGCCATGCTCACCGACATGCGCATCACCCTGCGCAATCGCCTGCGCCACAGCCTGAGCCTGGAGCTGCCAGCGGGCATGGAGGTGCGCTCGGCGCTGCTGGGCAACGAGCCGGTCAAGCCCGGTGTGGCCGACGACGGCACCCTCACCTTCCCGCTGCAGCGCTCCGCTGGGGGCGCCGACCTGCAGGCGTTCACCCTCCAGGTGGTGCTCGAGCAGGACCTGGGCGGCCTGGCCGTGCTGGGTACCGAGAAGCTGGCCCTGCCTGCTGTGGGGCTTCCGGTGTCGACGGTCCGCTGGGAGGTGCACCTGCCTGCCAACAACGACTACACCCGCCTCGAGGGTGAGCTGAAGCCCCAGACCCAGGCGGGCTCCGGCCGCTGGTTCAGTGGCGGAGTGGCCCACGTCGACGTGTTGAACAACGGGCGGGTGGTGGCCCAGACCCAGGAGCCCGCCGCCAGCGCCGGCACGGGCGCCATGCCCGTGCGCATCGAGCTGCCCACCGAAGGCAAGCGCATGAGCTACGAGCGCTACTGGCTCGAGGCCGACACCCCGGTTCAGGTCAGCACCTGGTACGTGCGCTCCTGGCTGCTGCCCCAGCTGGTCCTGCTGGCCGTGGCCTTGGCAGCGGGCCTGGCCTGGCTGCTGGGGTTGCACCGGCGGGCGTGGGGACTGGCTCGGAGTGTGGGTGGGCAGGTGGTGGCCACCCTGCGCAGGCCAGCGGTGGAACGCGAAGAGGCGCCCCAGACGGCCTGGGCCAAGGCCAGCCCAGGCGGGCAGCTGGTGCTGCTCGCGATGGCGGGCCTGGCCTGCCTGATGGGCGCGATCCTGCTGCTGAGGTTGTTGGTGCTGGTGGTGTGATGTCCCGAACGGCCGCTGCCTGAGCCACCACGCTGGCGTAATATGGCCACATGGACAAGACCCACTACCCACGCGTGGGCCAACGGCTGGCCCCACTAGCTCTGGGCGACGCGCTGGCAGTCCCTGTTCCGAGGCGGCTGCGGCGGCGCCTGGGTCACGATCGGATCCTCTGCACTCTGGACGCAGGAGTGTGGGACCAGTACGACGAGGAGACCTGCCGCGAGCTGGCACGGGCGGTGCTGAAGCAGCTCCAACCGATCTCCAAGCAGCGCCTGCCCCAGTGGGTCCTGGCTCGGCCGGTGCAGCCCTGGGCCGGGCTGGACCTGCGCCGACTCGGGGTGAGCCTCCGGACAAGGAACCGCCTCCTGGGATCAGGGTTTGTGGCCGGCTGGCGCCTGGTCGGCCATCCGTGCGTGAGTGACCTGCTCTCCCTCCACGGATTCGGCGCGTCGTGCCTGCTGGATCTGCTGGTCGCGGTGGAAGAGCTCCAGGCAACGGAGCATCCGGTCGGGACACGTTCTCCGGCGCCCTGCGATCCCGATCCGGTCTGGACACGCTCTCCGGCGCCCTGCGATCCCGATCCGGTCTGGACACGTTCTCCGGCGCCCTGCGATCCCGAGAGGGCGGCACGGCTCCTGATCGCCACAGGCCACACCGACAAGATCAGGCATGACGATCCCCGGTTCCGCCAAGACCTCCGGCAACTGGGGGTGGAGCACTCGACCCTGGGAGAGGCCCTTCGCGGCTGGCTCGACGATCCGACAACCGCTCCCGTGCACCATGACCTGGCCAGCCACGTGAGTGTGCTGTTGGACAAGCTACGACGGGCAACAATGCTGGGGCTCGACGAAGAGCTGGCCGACCTGGCACACGCGAGCAGCGGGGGGATCGAAGGTCGGATCCTCATCGAGTCTCTCGGCTGGGATGGAAGGGGGCTGCGCACGCTGCCCGCCATCACCGAGTGGTCGGGACTCACCCAGCAAGAGGTGGTCCAGCTTCGCGACCGCGCCCGGGCCAGGCTCGAAGGAACGCGTCCCTTTGCCCCGATCTTGTTGCGAGCGCTGGCAAGGGTCTTGGGTAGAGAGGCGCTGCCCACGCAAGAGTTGGAGTTCTTCCTGGTCGACCAAGACCTGATCCCGCCCGGCTATCGACTCCAAGGCCTCACCACCGCAGCGCGGATGCTCGGATACCATCTTCCGCCAAGCTTCCCATCCTATCTTCCCGATGTCCCCGAGATTGGGCCGAGACCGGTATTGCGCGGGCTGCGTCGGAGAGCACTCGACGCGCTCGAGGCTGCGGGAGGGGTCGCGGGAGCGAACCACATCGCGAGCCGGGTCAGTGCAGAGCTCGGCGAGGCCATCACGCCTCGGCGGATCAGGGACGTACTGAAGAGGGACAACCCGGAATGTCGCAGGTTGGGAGCAGGCTACTACGCCCTGTCCTCACGGCCCGACGTCCCACGGGTCGATGACTGGATCCGTAGCTGGCTTCGCGATCATCCTGCCGCTCGGTCCGCCGCGGTCATCGCCGCGATCCTGCACGCCTACCCCCACGGTTCCCATCGGGCGGTGGCTGGCTGGGTTGGCCACGTCCTGCCGAGGCTCCGCAGAGAGCTGTAGGGAGGCCTTGCCTCCCACCCCACCCACGGATACCCCGCGCCGCCCCACCGCGGAGCCACCGTGGCCAGCCAGTGCCTCGCCCCTGACGTCTACGTCCGCCTGCTCGACCGGGTGTGGTGTGAGCCCGCCACCGTGATCACCGACGTCCTGCTGGCAATCCAGCTGCTGTGGTACGCCGCCCGCAGCCGAGGAAAGGCCCGGGCCTGGTTCGCGCTGATGGCCCTGGCCTTCGCCCTGGGTGGGGCCCGCCACCTGCTGCACCACGAGCTGCTGGAGCTGGTGCCCGCGTTCAGCCGCCTGCAGAACATCGCCGGCTCGGCGGCCCTGGGCCTGCTCGCCTCCCTGCTGGCCCTGGGGAACGGCGCCCGCAGGCAGCGGCGGGCCGAGTGGATCTACGGCCTGGTCGCCGGGGGCTTCATCCTGGCCCACGTCGCCCTGGACCACTTCCTGCTCACCGTGGCCCACCAGGCCCTGGCCCTGCTGGGCGCCACCGCAGTGGTGCTGCTCCAGGGCCGCGCTCGCAGCTACCTCCCGTTCCTGGGTCACGTGGCCCTGGGGCTGGTCTGCGCCGCGGTGTTCGCCCTGCGGCTGGCCCCCCACCCCTGGTTCGACCAGGGCGCCGTGGCTCACCTGCTCATGCTGCCGGCCTTCGCGCTCATGGCGGCGCAGCTGCGGAGGGTGGGGTGGAGCTCGGGCCGCGACTGATACACTCCTCCTACCCCACGCCTCCGCGCAGGGGACGAGGAAGCCATGATCCCGAGCTTGTTCTGCTGCCTGCTCCTGGCACCCGCTCAGGCCGACATGCTGATGCAGGGCCATCGCTACGTCGACGGGGACGTGATCATCGAAAACGCCAGCGCGTTCCCCGGCTACCGCTTCCACCTCTTTCCCGAGGGCCCTGGCTTCGACGGTGACGAGGAACTGGAGCTGGGCCCCGATGGCCGCGTCGTCTTCGACTTCTACCACGCGAGCCCCCCCTTCCTGTTCATGGAGCCCGTGGAGCGGCCAGCGACGGACCACGACGACCTGTCGCGGGCCTGTCGCGACGCCGTACCAATCGAGCGCTGCGACGACGACCCTCCCGCCTTCTTCGCCGCACCCGGGCTGGCGCGCTCGGCCGACAGGCTGACCACGGTCAAGGCCGTGCAGGACGACTCGAGCGCCGCCCGCGTGGACGTCGTCTACACCATCCAGGCGGTGCAGGACGGCAGGGTGGAGCTGGAGCTGGAGGTGCGGGAGCAGACCCAGGCCGAGATCGATGCCGCGGAGCGCGCCGAGGAGGAGGAGAACCGGAGGCGGGCCCTGGCCGAGAGGAAGGAGCACTGGAAGCAGGAGCACCGCGAGCTGCTGGGCTGGCCGCCGATGTTGCTGACACTCCTGGCCGCCGTGGGCTTGGGGGTGCGCTGGCGCATGAACCGGGAGGGGGCCCAGGATGCCTGAACTCTTCCCCGACTACCTGGCGGTGCTCGTGGCCACCCTGGTGCTGGAGCTGCCGGTGGTGCTCTGGCTGGGCGGCAAGCGCGCCCTGCCGGACGGGTTGCTGGCCAACCTGCTCACCCATCCCGTGGCCGTCGCCCTGTACGCCATCGGCGCGCCGTTCAGCTTCGACCTCTGGTACGGACTGTACGAGCGCGTGGGACCGAAGCTCGCTCTGCTGGGCGAGTTCGCCTTCGTGGAGCTGCTGGTCATCATCGCCGAGCTGCTGATCTTCCGCTTCGTGGCTCGGCTGAGCTGGGGCCGTGCCGCCGCCATCGCCCTGCTGGCCAACCTCCTGAGCATCCTGGCATCTCCAGACGTGCTGCGCTGGATCTGGCAGGCTTTGCGGTAGTCGACCCCCAATGCAGGGGCGGGGTTCACCCCCGCCCGCCGAAATCGGACCCCGGGCGGGGATGAACCCCGCCCCTACGGCACAGATCGACACATGATGGGATCGGTCGAATTCTCGATGAACT
>CAZHIK010000022.1:21312-25672 GCA_964532635.1 uncultured Enterobacterales bacterium | reverse complement strand
CATGGGAGAGTTGGACTAGTAGACGTCGGTGTCTGCGTCGGTGTCGGTGTCGGTGTCTGCGTCGGTGTCGGTGTCAGTGTCGCCTTCGGTGGTCTCCGGGGCGGTGTCCTCCACTTCTTCCTTGTCGCAGGCCACCATGTTGATGGCGAACAGGCCGCCGACCAGGGTGATGAGCAGGAAGCGCTTCATTGTTTCCTCCGGGTTTTCCGTCTGGCGAATCCAGGCGGTGTGGGTCACCCTGCCATGGTACCGGGATCACTATGTCTGTCAAAACCCATGCATGAGATCATTTCGTAGAAATCATTGATATTGTCGTACAGGACAGCTTTTAGGGCCGGCGTGGCCTCTGCGGGTGTCCGCGGATGATCCTTCGGGGCGGTTGCAGGGATCAGCTCGCGGGGATCGTCAGCTCGAGGGCCCCCATGCCCAGCGTGCCCTCCACGATCTCCACCACCCGGTCCCGCGCCGCGGCGCTGCGGCACAGCATCTGGGCGGTGCCATCGCCCTGGCTGCCCACCCCCTTGCCGCCGTGGATGAGCGGCCGAAGCGCGGGCTCCCCCAGCAGTCGATGCAGTATCGGCGCGCGGAGCTCTGTGGGGCAGGCCGGCGCTACCAAGCGGTCGAAGACCTCCTGGGCTTCCACCATCAGGGCACCCAGCCGCGGGGCGTCGCCGGAGGCCAGGGCCTCGATGGCCGTGGCGGTGATGCGCAGGTTCTCTGGGCCCAGGGCCCGCTGCACGCGCCGGGCCACGGAGCGGTCGGCGTTGGGGTAGCAGGCGTTGAGGTCCGCCAGGATGCGGTGTGTGTCCTTGTGGGCCCGCAGGTCCACCAGCAGCAGGTGCAGGTCGGCACCCACGGTGAGGGGCTCCACCTCGAGCTGGTCACCGTCGAAGCCCATGGCTACCGGCTGGCGGCCGAAGGCGCAGCCCTGGTCCAGCCGTCCGCACTGGCTTGGGGTGGTGGTCTCGCCCTGGTAGGCCAGCTCCATCTCGTCGTGGGTCGTGAGGCCCAGGTCGTAGGCTCTCCCGAACGCCCGGGCGGTGAGCACGCAGGCCGCGGCGCTCGAGCTCAGGCCCTTGCGCACCGGCAGATCGGTGCGGTGGTTGTCGATGTGAAGCCCGCCCACCTGCGGGAAGCGCTCGAGCACCCGATAGGCCGTGCCCGCCATGTAGCTGTCGAAGCCGCCGGCCTTTGCGGCCGCCAGCAAGGCCTCGGGCCGCATGGGCAGCTCGAAGGGCCCGTGGTGGGCGCCGGCTTCGTCGGTGGCCTCGAGGCGCAGGTGCCCGGGGAGGGCGCGCACTCGGGCGTGCAGGCCCTGGTTGGTGCCCACCAGCAGTGCGCGGCCCGGCGCGAGGGCGGGATTGACCCGGCGCCATCCCCCAGCCCAGTCGCTGTGCTCGCCGAACAGGCACACGCGGCCGGGGACGAACAGGGAGAGGGGAGGGGACATGGACGCCAGGTAGCCCGGCAAGGGTTCGCTTCGCGAGCCCGGGAGACAGGCTAGAAGATCCATCGACTGCCCACTCCCTCGATCCCGGAGGTTCGCTGTGCGCAAGCTGCTCGTTGCGTTGGTCGTCGTGCTCGTGACACTGGTGGTATTGCTGGCTGCCCTGCCGATGTTGCTGGGGGACCGCATCCTGGCCCAGGCCGTCGAGGTGGCCAACGAGCAGGTCGAGGCCGAGGTCGCCATCGAGTCGGCCGGGCTGTCGCTGTTGCGCAGCTTCCCGAACCCCACGGTCTCCCTCGAGGGGATTCGGGTCGTGGGGCGGGGGGCCTTCGAGGGGGAAGAGCTGGTGAGCATCGAAGAGCTGCGACTCACGGTGGGACTGGCCAGCGCCCTCGGCGGCACGCCCGAGATTCGCCAGCTGGCCCTGGTGGAGCCGAGCTTCCTGCTGACGGTGAACCCCGAGGGTCAGGCCAGCTGGGACATCGTCCCCACCGACGATGGGCCCGCCGCAGACAGCGAAGCGTCCAGCTTCTCCCTGGACCTGCGGGACATACGGATCGACGGCATGGATCTGCGCTACGACGACCAGAAGGGCTACCTGCTGGCCGACATCCGCGACCTGGACCACCGGGGTGACGGTCGCATCAGCGGCGACACCTACCGCTTCTCCAACCGCACCAGCATCGGTGCGCTGACCGTGCGGGATGGCGCCATCACCTGGCTGAAGGACGCTCGGCTGGAGGCGGAGCTACCTGTCGCCTACAACGCAGCCACCGGGCGCGTCGACCTGGACGCCTCCACGCTGACCATCAACGAGCTGCCCCTGGGCTTCCAGGGCTCGGTGGAGCCCGTCGGCGACGATCTGTCCCTGGACCTGAGCTTCCACGTGCTCGAGACCAGCTTCCGCAGCATCCTGTCCCTGGTTCCCGGTGTGTACACCGACGACTTCGACGAGGTGGAGACCACCGGTGAGCTGGCCCTGACCGGCATGACCAAGGGCGTGTTGCCCGCCGAGGGGGACGACCTGCCCAGCTTCGCCATCGAGGCCAAGGTCACCGACGGCAGCTTCCGCATGCCCGATCTGCCCACCGGGGTCGGCGGCATCGGGCTGGACCTCTACCTGGGGCACCCGGGCGGCGATCCCGACCTCGCCCAGGTCGATCTGCGCAGCTTTGCCATGTCCGTGGCCGGCAGCCCGCTGACCGGGAGCCTGAAGCTTCGTCGTCCCATCAGCGACCCGGATGTCGACGCCCGGGCGGCAGGGCGGGTGGATCTGGCCAAGCTCAGCCAGGCGCTGCCCCTGGATGGCGTGGAGTACAGCGGAACCCTCGATCTGGACCTGGCGGTGGGTGGACGGATGTCCCAGTTCGAGAGCGGACGCATCGGCCGGGTGAAGGCCGCGGGTGACTTCTCCCTGCGCGACGTCGTCTACCGCGACGATGAGCTGCCCGTCCCCGTGTCGGTCAGTGCATTCTCGGGCACGTTGGCGCCCGCGGCCGCCACCGTCCGCGAGCTGCGGATGACCATGGGAAGCTCGAACCTGAGCGGCAGCGGACGGTTGGTGAACCTGGTGCCGTGGTTCTTCGGCGACGCCGACCTCGAGGGTGTGGTGAAGCTGGCGTCGAGCCAGTTCGACACGGGACCCTGGCTGGAGGACGACGACGAAGGAAGCGGCTCACCGGCCGATCCGGATGCCTCCAGCCTGGTGGCTGTGCCCAGGGACCTGGACCTCGAGGTCCAGGCCGAGTTCGACAAGGTGCTGTACGAGGATCTCGAGCTGACCGACATGGTGGGCAGCGTGCGCCTGCAGGATGGCACGGCACGCATCCAGGACCTGGACTTCACCATGCTCGGTGGTCGAGTGAGCATGACCGGCGCCTACGTGGCCCCCACCGACCGTGAGGCCGACGTAGAGCTGGCCGTGGACATGGTGGACTTCGAGGTGGGCCAGGTGGCCGCCGCCTTCGAGACCGTGCGCAGGATCGCGCCCTTCGCCGAGCGGGCTACCGGCCGCTTCAGCACCGACTTCGAGCTCGAGACCACCCTGGGCGCCGATCTCTCTCCCGACCTGCCCACGCTGATCTCCGCGGGCCTGCTCTCCAGCCGCTCGCTGGCGCTCCAGCCCAGCTTCATGGAGCAGGTGGGCAGCAAGCTCGGCAACGACCGCTACGCCAGCATCGACCTCGACAAGGGCGAGATGGGCTTCCGCATCCAGAACGGTCGGGCGCGACTGCAGGACGTTCCCATCAAGGTGGGCGGCAGCAAGGGCACCATCAGCGGCAGCACCGGCGTGCTCGACGGCAGCCTGGATCTGGTGATGGATCTGAAGGTTCCCACCCGCGCTATCCAGGCTTCGGACCTACTGGGTCAGCTGGGCGACGCCACCGGCGGCAAGGTGGATCTGCAGGTCAAGGTGGGGGGCACCTGGGATCAGCCCACCATCGCCCTGGGCGCCCCCGGTCTCGCCGACGCCGTCCGCGATGTGGTCGCCGACGAGGTCCAGGAGCGGGTGGACCAGGCCGCCGGCGCCTTGATCGACGAAGCCCGGGTGGCCGGGGACAAGCTGGTGGCCGAGGCCGAGGCCAGGAAGGAGCAGTTGGTGGCTGCTGCCGAGGCGTCGGGCGAGCGCTTGAAGGAAGAGGCCAAGGCCCAGGCCAAGAAGCTGGTGGAGAAGGCCAAGGGCAAGCCCCTGGCCGAGGCCGCGGCCAAGGAAGCCGGCAAGAAGCTCAAGCAGGAAGCCCGCGAGGCCGCCAAGAAGCTGGTGACCGAGGCCGAGGAAAAGGGTGACGCGTTGATCGATGCAGCCGAGCAGAAGCGCGACGATCTCATCGCCGCCGCCGAGGCCAAGGCGGGCTAGGGCGATCCCCGCTGTGTTGCAGAACAGGGGAGGGTGAGCGTCACCCCCGGGCCGAA
>CAZHIK010000022.1:0-21212 GCA_964532635.1 uncultured Enterobacterales bacterium | reverse complement strand
AGCAACGGATCGGGCCCCCGGCGTTGCAGAACAGGGGAGGGTGAGCGTCACCCCCGGGCCGAAAGCAACGGATCGGGCCCCCGGCGTTGCAGAACAGGGGAGGGTGAGCGTCACCCCCCGATGATCTGCAACAGAATGGCCTAGATCCTGTCCGCCAGCAGGCGCAGGATCGGCTCGATCAGCGCCGCCATCACGATGACGGCCGGCGCCATGCCCAGGGCGGTGCCGACGAGGTTGTGGCGGAAGCGCACCCCGGCCACGGCCAGGGCGGTGTTCGCGGGCGGGTTGACCATCATGAACAGGCGCAGCACGGCGATGCTGCGGATGGGCTTGTCGTGCAGCTGCGCCATTGCCCGCCGTAGCAGGGGACGCTTCACGTCGGCGAGCAGATCGCCGCCCACGCGTCGGAGGACCTCCACCATGATGCTGCTGGACAGCGCCAGCCCCAGCAGCGCCAGGGGCGCCCCAAGCCACGGGCCGTAGATCACCACCCCGGCCAGCGCGAAGATCATGCCCGGGACGAACAGCGTCACCGCGCCGCAGAAGATGCCGAGGTAGACCAACACCCCCCAGGCTCCGGCGGCTTCGACCCTGGCCCGGATCCAATCCAGGTCCACCACGTCGAGCAGTCCCGTGGCCGAGCCGGCCGCGTAGAGCGACGCCAGCAGCAGCAGGAGCAGGCCGAAGCGCAGCAGCTTCTGGCGCTTGCTCATCGTGGTCATTCGGACTCCGGGGTGGGGGGCCTGGTACCCCGGGTCGGCGCTCTGAGCACCCACAGCCCTTGCCCTGGGGCGGCGTTTGCGCGACTATCTCGAGAATGACCCCACCCCGGGACCAGGAACCTCCAGTTCGTGCCGCGCGGCGCTCGCGCCTGTTCCAGGCTCGGCCCGATGCGCTGCTCGTGGAGGAGTGGGTCCCGAACATCACCCTGCCGCCTCCGCCGGACGCCCCCCTCGAGCCCGACGACCCAGAGCAGGCCCAGGTCGATGAGCACGGCCTGCCGACCTTCGAGGACGACGAGCCGGAAGAGCGCCTCAGCGGCCCAGCGCGGCTGTTCGTGGGCATGGGCACCCACGGCACCCGTGTAAGCGGTGACGAGGACGACGAGGAGGCCGAGGGCGAGTGGGTGCCGGACGACTACTTCGTGGCCGAGCTGCGCTTGCCCCGCCCCGAGGACGGTCTGCCCTTCCGCTTCGGCGCCGTCGCTGGCGAGGAGCTGTCGGAGGATGACGAGGTCGCCTTGGAGGAAGCATCGGATCCCACCCTCTCGATGCCGGATCTCGCAGCGCCGTTCTCCCTGAGCTTCGAGGAGCCGGAGTCCACCCATCTGGGGGCCTTCGGAGACGAGGAAGACGATCTTCTGGACGACGAGGAATCGACCACGGGAGACCTGGACGACCTGGTCAGCGGCGGGCTACCACCGTTGAGTGTGCCCGCGTCGTCGCGCTCGTCCAGCAGCGCCGGCGGGCGCTCACCGGAGGCCCCCCCCTTGGCCGCAGTCCCCCCCGAGCCTCTGGTCGAGTCCAGCGGCGACGCTTCGTCGCCTCCCGAACCCCAGCCCCGTCGCTACGGCGCTGACGGAGCCGACGCAGCCGACGGAGTCGAGGGCGACGACGACAGCGAAGAGGAGGAAGGCGGGGCCAGGAAGGGCAGGGAACCGCTTGGCAGTCCATTCCACTGGGGCATGGTGATCGTCGCGCTGTTCATCGCGGGTGGGCTCTGGCTGCTGATCCAGGCCAGCTAACCCTCGGCGCCCTCCGCCCTGAGCACGCTCCCGTCGGCCAGGCCGACGAGCAGACTGCCCTGGAAGTACGCCGCGGACTCGGGCCAGGTCTCGGTCTCCCAGGTGGTGAGGATCTCCAGCTCGGTGGCGTCGCTGGTGATGCCCACCAGGGCCTGCCAGGGGCCCTCGGTGGTGCTGTTGTAGTCGTTGCCCTCGACCGCCAGGATCAGGGTGCGGTCGCCCTCGAGCGGCAGCAGGTCGATGATGGTGATGCCGTCCAGCGCGGTCGCCACCTCGGCCCCGCTCGCGGTGAGGCTCCAGGCTCTCCAGGTGAGCACCGTGCCTACGGACACGCCGACCAGCAGCCCCTGTGAGGGCGAGAGGGACTCGGTGCGCGTGACGAAGACCCGGCCCATCCCGCTCACCTGCTCCAGCCCCTCGTCCCCAAGGGCGAACGCGTGGAAGTCGTTGATGCTCGAGGTGTCGGAGGCGTAGCCGAAGATGTACAGCTGCTCGTCCACCGTGAGCAGGTTGGTGAAGCGGTTGTCCCCCGGCGGGTCCGGGTGGTCGAAGGCCTGGTCGATCACGAAGCTGACGCCGGCGTCGTCGGAGCGCCAGACGTAGGCGTTGACGTCGCTGCTGTCGTAGTCGTCCAGGGTCCCGCCGCTGCCGCAGGCGTACAGGGTGTCGCCCGCCGCGGCGATGTCGTGCACGTGCCAGGCGTACTCGAGGGTGCGGCTCTTGGTCCAGTCACCGCCGCTGGGCAGGCTGTAGACGTTGCCCAGCAGGTCGTCCTCGGTGGCGTCCACGCCGGGCAGCAGCAGGGTGTCTCCCGTGCTGCGGAAGTGGTCCACCTGCTCTTCGTCCACCACGAAGTCGTAGGTGGTGGCCTCGGGATCGTCCAGGCTCTCCCAGTAGCGCAGCTCGATGGGGGTGATGCGCCCCAGGTTGAGGTTGGCGTCGCCGTAGCCGATGTACAGCTGGTCTTCGAAGGGGAACAGCTCGTGTACGCCCTGCAGGAAGTCGCTGTGGCCCAGCTCCTCGGCGTTGATCTCGATGTAGTCGGCGATGGGGGTGGCCCAGGGCTCGGGTTCTCCGTAGGCCAGGTCCTGGACGTCGGGCCAGCCGGGATCGGCCGGCGCGGTCTCGCCCGTGTCTGTGGGCGGGTTGCACGCGGCGAGGAGGATGGGGAGCAGGGGGAACATGGGGCGCCTCCGGATGTCTGGAGCAGACTATCCCACTCGAGATAGGCTCAACCCATGGACAGAGCCCTGCGCGCCCTGACTCTCTGGAACCTGTGCCTGCCCCTGGTGTTCGCCGGGATCATCGCGGCGGTGTTCGCCTTCGACCTCGACATCGGTGGTGGTGCCCCCATGGACGGGGTGGCCTTCGTGGTGGCCTGGGGTTGGGTGATCACCACACCCATCGCAGGCATGGGGGGGCTGGTGCTCAGCTGGCGTCAGCGGTCTCGCTGGCTGCTGCTGTTTCACCTGGTGGCGCTGGTGCTCTGGAGCAGCCTGTTCTTCCTGGTGATGCTCACGCCCTCCTTCGTGGAGCGGCCTGTGCCCTACTAGTCCCAACCAGCCACGCTGGGGTGCTGGCCAGGGCCCAGGCGAACAGCGCGGCGGGGGCTTGTCCCATCAGCAGCAAGGCCCCGAAGAACAGGGCCGCGGGGGTGCGGTCCAGTGCCAGGTAGCGGGGGAAGGGCAGGCGGCGGCGCCAGAGCCAGGCGCAGGCCGCGAGCGACAGCGCCCAGGCCAGGGCTACCGCCGGCCAGGCCGGGATGGTGCCCTCCACCCAGCGCAGCAGGCCCCACCAGGCCGCCAGCAGCAAGGCGTGTGTGCCCGGGATCACCGCCAGCAGCGGCAGGGCCCAGCCTCGAGGACCCCGCCCGAGGCGCTCGAGCACTGCGGTGACCAACCCGGCGTAGATCACCCAACCCAGCACCCCTACCGGCGGCACGGCGAACAGGCCAGGGTGGGTCCAGTGCCACAGCCCGGCTTGCACGCAGACTGGCTCGATCAGGGCGGCGTCGGTGAAGACCAGGCCCGCGACGGCCAGGGGAGTCCACGCGGAGCCAGGCCCCAGCACCTCCCTGGCCAGGGCCCAGGCCGACAGCACGACCACCGGCCAGATCAGTGCCACCATCAGGGGCACGTGGCCCAAGAACACCGACCAGTCGGGGCTGTACGCGTAGAAGCCGTACAGCTCGATGCAGCTCTGCTCGCTGGCCCACGACGTGGCCAGCACCAGGGCGTAGGCCAGCAGCAGGCGGAGGGGCCGTTCCTCGCGGCGCAGGGCCAGGACCAGCCAGGCCAGCACGATGGCCGCGGCCACCGGCTCCACCCAGCCCATCAGCCGGCTCCCGGCAGGCCCGCCTGCTCCCACAGGTGGTACGCCAGCAGCAACCCAGCTCCCGCCCAGGTCAGGCCCACACAGTGGACGCTGGTGACACCGCCGCTGCGCAGCATCCACCGATAGAGCCCCAGCTGCAGCACCGGACCCATGCCCAGCACCGCCGCCCGCCAGGGCACCGCGCCCGCGCCCCAGCCCCCGAAGACCACCAGCATCGAGACGACCAGCAGCCCCTCGATGATGCGTGTGGCGCCTCGAACCCCGTGGACCACCGGGAGGGTGGGGAGTCCGGCCGCGGCGTCACCGGCGTGGTCGCGGAGATCGTAGATGATCTCGTAGGACAGCTCGAAGAGGAAGAAGAACAGGGCCACCAGCGCCACCGTGAGCCAGGTGACGTCGGGCAGCAGCTGGGGGTTCAGCGCCAGGGGGTAGGCGAAGCAGGTCAGGATGAACCCGGTGGTCGAGGAGGCGTTCTTGAGGAAGTACAGCTGCTTGATCCGCCGCTTTCCAGGCAGCAGCGGCCAGTTGTAGGCCAGCCCCAGGCTGTGGTAGGCCAGCCGCCAGGGCAGCAGGGCGGGAAGCAGCAGCCCCTGGACCAGGAGCGAGCCCACCAGCAGCCCCAACCCACCCCGGGCGATGAGCTTGCGGTGCTTCCAGGCCTGCTCGGTGCCCGCGACCGCGTTGGCGCGGTCCTCGCCGAAGTCCACCACGCGGTTGAGCAGGTTGACCAGGAACCAGTCCAGGGCGCAGAAGCCCGCCGCCACCCAGGGAAAGCCGCCCTCGAAGATGTGCCCGAAGGTGAGGCAGGCCAGGGTTCCGATGGCGACGATGTGCGGCCGGGTGATGCTGGACAGCACGCGGAGGGTGGACGGCTCGGACATGCGGTGGACTCCGGCGGGCCCTCCTAACCGCGAGACAGCACGTGACGCCGTGTTGACGGCGCGTAACTCAAGGCAGAGTTACGCTGCCCGTGAACGGAGGCCCATCCATGCTCCCCATCCTGCTCCTCGCCGCCGCGGCCCAGGCCGACCCCGCCTTGTACCTGAGCCACCACTGGCACATGCACCAGCCTATCTATTGGCCCTACGAGAACGTCACCGAGACAGACGGGCGCGGTGCCTACAGCTACAGCATCGCCACGGTGCACAACGACCGCTCCGGTCCCTACACCTCCTGGCCCATGGGTGCGGTGTCCAACGGTGCGAGCTGGGGCTTCGAGCACCTGGGCGCCCAGGTGTCGGTGTCCGGTTCGCTGATGGAGAACCTCAACGACTTCGAGTCGGCGGGTTGGGGATTTTCCGGCTGGAAGAACAGCTGGCAGAGTGCGGCGGACATGACCACCAGTCTGGGCAACCCGCGGCTGGACATCGTGGCCTTCGGCTACCACCATCCGCTGATGGCCCTGATCGATGGTCGCGCCATCGAGCTGCAGGTGGAGATGCACAGGGTGATGGTGGAGCGCAACCTCGGCACCACCACATCCTTGGGCATGTTCCCCCCCGAGAACGCGTTTGCAACATGGATGATCCCCCACCTGAAGGCCGCCGGCATCGAGTGGATCATGGTGGACAGCATCCACTTCGAGCTGGCCCACGTGGACTACGCCCGGAGCAGCGGCTCCAACCTGGTGCCCCCCAACGGCGCCGACATCTGGAACGACGCTCCTACCGACTGGGTCGACCTGCAGAACATCTGGGCTCCCTCTCCCGTGGCGGCGCCCTGGGGCTACCAGCCCCACATCGCGGTCTACATCGATCCGGACACCGGAGAGGAGCACAGCATCGTGGCGGTGCCCTCGGCTCGCTACGAGGGCAACGAGGACGCCCGCGGGGGCTACGGCGCCCTGGTCTACGACTCTGTGTTGTCCAGCTACCTGAGCCAGAACACCGACGCCGCCCACCCCATGCTTGTGCTCATGGCCCACGACGGCGACAACTACGGCGGTGGCACCGACAGCTACTACAACAGCAACTACAGCGCGATGCTGTCCTGGCTGTCGGGTGACAGTCGCTTCGAGGCCACCACGGTCCAGGACTACCTGGACATGTTCCCGGTGGACCCCAACGACACCATCCACGTGGAGCCCGGCGGCTGGTCCGGGGCGGACAACGGCGACGCCGAGTTCGCCAAGTGGAACGGTGACCCGGGTGAGGACGGCTACTCCCCCGACCACCACAGCTGGGCTGTGATCACCGCCGCCACCAACCACGTACTGCAGGCCGACGATCTGGCCGGCTACACCTCCGCCGAGGCCATCATCGACGGCAACGGCTCGGCCACCGACATGGCCTGGCGCTGGCTGCTGGTGGGTCAGACCAGCTGCTACTGGTACTGGGACAACTCCGAGGGTGGCACCTGGGACAGCCACCCCACCCGCGCCGCCAACGAGGCCGTGGCCTGGGCCGAGCAGGCCATCACAGACGCGGGCGGCGGCGACATCACGGGCCCGGGGCTCTACCTGCCTCAGCGCGAGCCTTACAACCCCGGCGGCTACGAGTGGGGCGACAGCCCCGAGTCCCAGGACTTCACGGTCTGGACCCTGGCCTACGACCGGGCGGGCCTGGGCGAGGTGAGCCTGCGCTACCGGGTGGACGGCGACGACTGCCGCGACGCCGCCAACGAGGTCTACGACTCCGGCGGCTGGCACGAGATCACCATGAGCGCCTCGGCCCTGGACTCCCGCACCGACCCGGCCCCCAGCGTGCGCGCCGAGCGCTACGAGGCGGATCTGGACGTCGGTACCGGCGTGCTGGTGGACTACTACGTGCACGCCACCGACCTGCTGGGCAACACCGCGCGCAGCCCCATCATGCACGTGGTGGTGGGCGAGCTGGGGAGCGCAGACTCCGGTGACGACGCGCCCTGGGATCCGTTGAACCCCACCACCGACGACGTGATCACCATCTTCGCCGACGGACCCGGTCACCTGCACTGGGGTGTGAACGGGTGGCAGCAACCGGACGAGGAATACTGGCCCACGGGAACCTTCGACTGGGGCGACGGCCAGAGCGTGGAGTCCCCGCTGCTCGCGGGCAGCGACGGCGACTACTACGTCGAGATAGGGCCCTTCGACGGGGGTCAGGACGTCAGCGAGATCAACTTCGTCTTCCACTGGGCCGACGACTCCTGGTCCAGCCCCGACGAGACCATCGTGCTCGGCTCCCAGGCCTACCAGGTGATCCCGGACGACTGCACCCCCTACCACCGCGCCGGTGGCTGGGACGGCGAAGAGGACGACGACTGGCTCGAGGACACCGGCGACGACGCGGGCGATCCCATCGACACCGGCGATCCTGGCTACGACGATCCCGACGATCCCGGCCGCATGGGCGTCAGCAACTGCGGCTGCGCTGCCCCGGGAGCCCCGGCGGGCCTGCTGCTCGGGCTGCTGGGGCTCGTCGGTGTGGCCCGGCGGTCTAGCGAGCGCCGTAACGGATAGGGAAACCCCGCCCCTACACTTGGGGTCCGCCGCGGGGTGATAGCAGGACTACAGCCATGACCCGCCTCCGCTCCGCAACCCTCCTCACGCTGCTGCTTGTCGCCGTCGTCTTGGGCCCTGCCCTGCCCCGGCTGCACAGCCACTTTCTGGGGATCGCGGAGGTAGACCACTTCGGCACCCAGTGGTTCTACTGGTTCACTCAGCGTGGCCTGCTCGAGGGGCACAGCCTGCTCGAGACCGAGCTGTTCTACCACCCGTGGGGCAAGGACGTGCTGCTGCACACCGGGGCCAACGTGCTGGACGCGCTGCTCGCCGTTCCCCTGCGCTTCATCGCAGGCCCCGTGCTCGGCTACAACCTCTTCCTGCTGCTCGGCTTGCTCTTTTCGGGCTGGGCCTTCTCGCGGCTGGCGAGGGTCTTCGTCGATGACCGAGCCACGGTGCTGATGGTCTCCACCCTCTTCGCGCTGTCCCCCTTCGTGCTGTACGAGGCCGCCGAGGGTCGCCCCACCCAGGCCATCCTGGGGCTCTTCCCGCTGTTCTGGCTCCAGGTGTGGCGGGCGGCGTCATCGCGGGGCTGGCGGGCCCCCGTCCTGGGCGGTGTGCTGCTGGCGCTGCTGGGCTACCAGTACTGGTACTACGCCGTCTTCGGGGGATTCTGTGCCGCGGCCCTGGCAGCCTGGCGCACGGTCCGGCCGCCCGAGGGTGCTGGAGGGCGGGGCTTGGTCCTGGGGCGCTTCGCGGCCATGGCGGGCGTTGCGGCGCTCATCGCAGCCCCGGTGGCTGGACCCATGCTGCTGCGCACCGAGCTGTCCAGCGCTGCCGTGCCGGGGCTGCTGGATGTCGGAGCCTGGAGCCTGGGTGGCGTGGCCCCCGTCACGGTCGAAGGCCACCGCATCGCGCTTCTGAGCTGGCAGCCCCTGCTGGGCAAGGCCAGCTACTTCATGCAGGCCAGCGGCGGCAGCCAGAGCCTTGTGGGCCACCAACAGACCCTGTCCGTCGCCATGCTCCTGGTGCTGGCTGTCTGGCTGTGGCGACCTGGGCGCCTGGACCGCGGCGGGCTGCTGGCCCCCTTGCTGGTGGCTGTCACCATCGCGGTGGGGCCCATGTTGGCGGTGGGTGGCGCTGCGCTGTCCAGCCCGCTCTACATCCTCATCTGCCGGGCCTTCGGCTTCCTGCAGCGGCTCTGGTGGCCGGCGCGGGCCTTCGCCATGGTCGACGTGCTGGTGTTCCTGGTCGCGGCCGTGGTGCTGGCTCGGGCGGCGCGGCTGTCACGCTGGCGCCACGCGGCCGTGATGGCGGGGGTGGTACTGACCTTCGGGTTGGGCCTGGGCCGGGCGGGGCTGGCGCCCTTCCCCAGCTGGGACGCCGCCGTCCCCGCCGGCTACCGCTGCCTGGCCGGGGGCGAGCCCGGGGCGCTCATCGAGCTGCCCTTCGGCTGGACCCAGGCCCACCTGTACTACCAGAGCGCCCACGAGCGCCCCATCTCGGGGGGCATGCTCGAGCGCAACCCGGTCTTCATCCCCGAGCAGGCCCGCAGCTTCCACGAGGACAACCGCTGCGTGGCGGATCTGGTGACCGCCGCCGGCAGCGGCGGGGCGGAGCCCTCCGTGGACTTCGAGGTCCACCGAAGCGAGGCCCTGGAATTGGGCTATCGCTGGGTGGTGCTGCAGCGCGACGCCTACTTCACCGTCAACGACCATCAGGGCGACGCCGAGGTCCGAAACCTGCTGCGGGCCCAGCTCACCCGGCTGCGCAGGGTGGAGCGCAGCCTCGAGGGGCTGCTGGGCCCGGCGATGTACGCCGACGGACGGGCGAACATCTACCCCCTGGATCCCGACCATCCCCCCACGCTGCCCTGTGCCGAGGCCCTGGCCGACGGTAGCTGGCCAAGTGATCCCGAGCACAGGGCGCCGTGGCCCGTCAGCGCGACCTCATCGGTCAAGCCCCTGCCCATCGTCTACCTGGGCAGCAGCGACCCCGGGGGCGGCGGGTCCTTGGGGCCCGAGTAGACCCAGGGATAGCGCAGCCAGAAGTCTTTCAGGGCGGCCTGGGGGTCCTCTTCCTCGAGGCGGAACACCCGGAAGCTGCAGCGCAGGGGCGCGCCGATCTGGTGGACGAAGGCCACGTCCAGGTGCTCGATCATGGCCTCGAGGGCCCCCTCACGCTCGGTGAAGAGGTTGTCGGGCTCGGGCACGGCGTGGGGGCAGTCCAGCACCATCAGCCCCTCGAGGGCGTCCTCGGACTCGATGTTGTGCTCGAAGAAGAACTGCCCGGCGTTGTGGAAGGTGATGCCGTCCCGGCGCAGCAGGAAGGTGGCCAGGTTCAGGTCGTCCTCGCGGTTGAAGTTGACCAAGCCGCGGGTGACCAGCACGGTGCAGCTGTCGTCGGCGTTGACGCAGACCTCGTCCAGCAGGGGCCAGACGAAGTCAAGGGTGAGCACCTCCACCTGGGGTCGCAGGTAGTGCTGGGGTTCTTCGGACACAAGCGCCCAGCCGTAGACGCCGGAAAACGGCAGCGCCAGGTGGCCCAGCAGGAAGGGCAGGACCACGGCCAGCCCGGAGCAGGCCGTCAGCGCCGCGCCTACGGCGGCCCGGGCCCAGGGAGCCCAGCGACGCTCGCCGGGGATCGACAGCCCCAGTCCCGCCAACATCGCCGCGCCCAGGAAGAGCAGGGGAAAGTTGTCGGGCCCCACGTTGAAGAAGGCACAGAGCGCCAGCCCCAGCAGCACCCAGCCCGCCAGCAGCCACAGGGCGGGCTCCTTGATGCGGGCGGGGGCGAGCACAGCCAGCAGGATCAGGCCGACGGTCGCCAGGATCAGGGGCAGCACGAAGGCGTGCTCCACCAGCGAAGGCAGCAAGGGCCGCACCATGTCCGCGTAGACCTCGCGGATCATGGCCTTGCCTTCGATGTACTCGGGCAGGGTGGGCAGCAGCACCAGCACCGCGGGGATCAGGGACAGGGCCGGCAGCCAGGCGCGTGACCGTGGCTCGGCGCTCCGCCACGTCAGCAGCAGCAAGGGGCCGCCGAAGAGTAGGGCCGTGGGGCGCAGGGTGAAGGCCAGGGACAGGACCACCAGCAGGCCGACGCGCACGCTTCGTTTCGCCAGGGCCGGATCGCGCATCCACAGCCACAGTGCCGCCATGAGCAGCGCGGCTTCGGGCAGGTGGATCCAGTGGGAGCGGGCTTGGCTGTGCACCACGGGCATGGCGGTGCACAAGGCCACGGCCGCCAGGCCGGCCCAGCGCCCGCCGAGTCGCCGCGCCACGCCCCAGGTCGCCAGCAGCAACATGCCCAGCCAAAGAAACTCGATGCCCTCGAGCAGCAGCGGCGAGCGCCCGAAGACCCGGGCCAGCAGCGCCAGCCCCACGTTGTAGGGCCCGCCGGTGTGCAGGATCAGATCCAGCAGCTCGAGCACATCGAAGCGGCCGAGGGCCCGCCACGCTTCGGGCAGCGCCTCGAAGTAGTGCCCCAGGTCCATGGGCGGCCGCTGATCGATCTGGAAGAAGCGCCCCAGCGCCCCCAGCGCCCCCAGGATCAGCCCCACGGAGAGCACGTCGGGGACGGGCAGGAGGCGGGGATGGTCGAGGGAGGGCATGGGGGGGAGGTCTATCACGGACAAAGCAGTCCACGCCTGGCTGCCCGCCGATCCCTCACCCGCCCCTGTGGGGCACCCTCTCCCCCGGGGAGAGGGCTCTTGGAATGGGCTGTTTCATTCCCCGTGAAGGTGGTGCCGAGGGCTGTGTTGGTACCATCTCGAGCGATTCACCAGGTGGGCGAGTCAAGCTCCCGGGGGTGGGTTCAGCTTCCCGAGAATCACTCGCGATGCCCCTCGCTCCAAAGTTGCTCTCCTTGCGAGTTCATCTCGGGCACCCAGGACAGCAGGCAGTGGTGCTCGGGCACCCAGTTGCTGCTGATGGCTTCATGGGTCGCGTGGGTTCCGGGCTGGGTGACCTCCACGGCGTCTCCCCCGGTGTTCATGCGGGTGAAGTGGAGCCCCTCGCTCTCGGTGGTCACGTCCACCCACGCCAGGTCTGGGACGGGGCGGAAGCCGCGGGTGCTCAGGTGCACCCGCCCACCGTCGGTTCGGAGCGGCCTGGGCAGCGGCAGCAGTGCCGGCACCGCTACGTGGAGCTGCTCTTCGAGGCGCTCCATCCGTGGGGGCGGATCCGGTGGTTCCGGTACACCTGCGGTGTAGACGGCACCAGCGATCAGGGCGGCGGGCAGACCGTAGCTCCAGACTCTGCGCATCAAAATCCCCTTCGGTCGGCGCGGCGGTTGCCATCTGCGGACGCCGAGGACGCGGCTGGGTTCCCGGCCCATGATCCCCATCAGGAACCGCGCTCCCCCGCCGCTGTCCAACCCTCCTGCCGCCCGCATGCCGTGCTTCGAAAGCGCGGATGCGGGTCTTCGGCGAGGGAGGTCTACGTGCGGAGACGGACGGTGGTGGTGGTGATCCTTGTCGGGCTGGCCGTGGTGCTCGCCCTTGTGCTCGTACCGAAGCCCTGCGCCCGGGCCTGGTTGCGCTGGGGCATCGTGGCGGAGCTGTGCCCGGTGGGGCAGCCCCTGCCCCAGGCCTCGGTCAGCTTCGATCGGGTGGGTCGGCACAACCGGGTGATGGCCCGGGTGTACCTGGACGCCATCTACAGTGTCGGCCGGCCCGATCAGTGGCTCGAGGCCGACGCGCGGCGCTTCGACGTGGGCTTCGAGCTGGAGCTTCCCGAGGAGGGAACCCTCGAGCTCGAGTCGCGCTGCAGGACCATCTCGGGGGCTCTGGCCTGCAAGCTCACCATCCCCGAGCTCCCCGATGGCGACTACACCGTGGTGACCCGGGTGGAGGCCCCCTTTGGCGACGCGACCCTGCGCACCGAGCTGCCCCTGTACCGCGACGCTGTGGTCCACATGGCCAGCGACCGCCCCCTGTACCGCCCCGGGGATGTCATCCGCTACCGCTCCGTGGTCCTCGACGCTCGGGATCTGGCGCCCCTGGACGGGCGGCCCGGGACCTTCGAGGTCCGGGATCCCGCCGACGTGGTGATCTACTCCGAGCGGCTGGTCAGCGGTGAGTTCGCTGTGGCTGCGGGGCGCTTCCCCGTGCCCCGGGGGGCGAAGTCGGGCACCTACACCCTGAAGTACATCTCGGGTGGCGCCACGGACGTCATCGAGGTCCAGGTTCGGCCCTTCGAGCTGCCTCGGCTCGAGCTCGAGCTGGGCAGCTCCGAGCGCTGGTACGGCCCCGGGGAGCGGCCAGAGCTGCGGGGGGCCGTACGCTTCCGGACCGGGACTCCGGTCGCCGATGCCGAAGTGCGGCTGTGGGCCGAGCCGGGGAGCGGCTGGCCACCGCCCACCTCGTGGGTGGACGGGGTCACCTCGAGGACCGACGCGGAGGGCGGCTTCTCCTGGCCGCTGGAGCGGGTGCCGGAGGATCTTGACGGCAAGGTCGTGGTGCCCTTCCGGGCCGAGGTGCTGGACCGCTCGGGGGATCGGCTCGAGGGAGGGACCCAGCTGGTGTTGAGCGACGCGCCCATCGTGGCCACGCTGCAGAGCGAGCTGGGGGACGGGCTGGTGGCCGACTTCCCCAACCGGGTGTTCGTGCACCTGGCCACGCCCGACGGTGCGCCCATCGCGGGGGCGGAGATCGAGGTGACCCGGGCCTGGGACCCACGGGATCCGGGCGTGAAGGCCACCACCGACGTGGACGCGGTGGCGGCCTTGACCCTCGATCCCGGCAAGCCCATCTCGGTGCTGCTGCCGCCCCGGCCCGTGCGGAAGACCTCGAGCCGCGCTCGTGTGCTGGTGGAGCGGGCGGGGCTGGAGGACCTGCTGCACGTGGAGGTGGGGATCGATCAGCGCGTGGTCATCGACCGCTGGACTCCCGCGCTGGAGGCTTGCTCGGTCCATCTCACCGAGTACAGCGAGCGGAGCTACGGGGTGATGGTGGAGCCCGATGGTCGGGTGGCCCGGGTGGTCGCCCCTGTGGACCATCCTCTGGACCGCTGCGTGGTGCGGACCCTCGAGGGCATGGTGGGCCCCCGAGGCGAGCGGCGCTTCTACCGGGTGGTCTACAACATCGTGCCCGCTCCGGGAGCCCGGTTCGTGGACTCGAACCAGACCCTGGATGGCGAGTCCCACGGTGGTTGGGAGCACGCGGTCAAGCTGGCTGCGCTCGAGGCCCGACCTTGCATCCTGGGCCGCCAGCAGGAGGCCGCTTTCCCCGCGCGCCTGCAGTGGAGCCTCGAGCGCGGTGAGCGCCGCCCGGAGCTGCGCTGGTCGCGGGATCCGGCGGTGCTCGCGGTGTGGAGCGACACGGAGCAGGCCTGCGTCCAGCGTGCCTTCGACGCCATCGAGCTGGCCGAGCCCAGCGAAGTGGACACTCACGGGGTCACCCTGCTGATGGTGCGCCCGCCCTCGGACGCCGCCAGCGACGCGGAGAGCACCGGCACCCTGAAGACGGCCTGGGAGCTCGAGGTGCGGGCTCGATCCGGAGAGGAGGATCTGGGCAGCACCCGCATCGTGGTGGAGCCGGGCGCCATCCCCGTCCTGCGGCTGCGGGCCTCGCGATCGGTGCTGAGTCCCGGCGACGAGGTGGAGATCCGCCTGCTGCGGGGGCCGGGCTTCGACGCTGAGCTGCCCGAGGACGGCGCGGTGGTGCACCTGCAGCAGATCGACGAGGAGCTGCCCGCGCTGCGCTACGACGCCGAGCGGCGCATGATCCACGGGCGCATCCCCGAGGGGGCCATGGGCCTGTACGGGGTGTCCATGCTGGGCGCGGCCACCCGGCTGTGGGTGCCGGACCCGACCCCCATGACGGTGGAGATCACTCCGGACAAGTCCCAGTACCGACCCCGGGAGCTGGCTCTGCTGCAGCTGAGCACCGCCGAGGGCGGGAGGCCCGTGGCTGCGGGTGTGAGCCTGATGGGGGTGGACGCGGCGCTGGGAGAGCTGGCGCCCCTGCTGTCGCCTGAGGACTGGAGCCGAGTGGTGCTCGACCTGTCCAGCTCCGAGGCCGCCTTCGGTCGTTTCGACGCGGTGGCCCTGCTCAGCGGCCGCGTGCGCGGCGAGCACGCGGTGGAGGCCACCCTGCAGGGCACGAGCTGGACCCGCATCTTCCCGGCGTACCAATACCTGGAGTCGCCCCAGAGCCTGCGGGAGCCCGCGCCCTGGGTGCAGCTGAACCACAGCTTCTACGCCGCGCTGGTGGACACCCGGCGGGCCGTGGCTCGCTGGGAGCTGGAGGCCGCCGAGGGTGAGCTGCTCGAGCCCGAGCGGGTCGCCACGCTCTGGAGCGAGGTCCTCGCGGCCCGGCGTGCCGCCGGCGAGCCGGTGGTGGACGCCTTCGGCCTCGAGCTGACCATCAACCGGCTGCCGGACGAGCTGCTGGAGCAGCTGGATCCCTATGGCCTGGCCACCGACGCCCGGCGCCTGTCGGAGGACGTGCAGCCCTGGAAGGCCTGGGTGGCCGAGGAGGTGAACCCATGAGCCGCACCCGCATCCTTCGTCTCGTCGCGGCCGGTGTGGTGCTGCTGGCCGGCCCGCTGTCCCTGCGGCTGCTGGAGACCCGCCCGGGCGGGCTCGAGTACGGCTGCGGCCTGTGGGAGTCGCTCCCGGAGCTGCTCACCTTCGCCGCCATCTTCCTGCCGCTGTTGCTCGCTGGACCCGTCTGCCTGCTCTGCGCCGGTGCGCTCTTCGCTGGGCGTGGTTCCCGGGAGGTCTCCGAGGACGAGCGCCGGCGCTGGCGCTGGCTGCTGGTCTGGTGGCTGGTGGGGCTGATGCTGCCCAGGCTGGCGGCCACCATGGGGGGTTGGATCCTGATGCGCACCATCGGGCTCCCGGTGGTGCTGGCCATCGGGTTGGTCGCTGTGATCGTGGTGGCGGTGCGTTGGCAGCGCAAAGAGCTGGACAAGCGCGTCGTGCTGGCCATGGTGCTGGTGCTGGTCGTCCCTTGGGTCAGCTGGCTGTTCTCCTGGCGGGGACACGGGTACCTGCCCGGCTGGACCTTCGTGGCTGTGGCTGTCATGCTGGCCGCCGCCTTGGCGGGAGGGCGACTGGGCCGCTGGCTGCTGCTGATCGGCCTCGTGCTGGCCGGCCTGGGGCTGCCTCGGGCTTGGCGCAGCCACATGGAGTGGTCGCTGCTGTCCTTGATCCCCGTGGGCGTGGCGGCGGTGATGGTCTGGGCCCAGGCGCGCAAGCTGCTGCAGGCGGGGCCCGGTCCCGCAGCCCGGCTGGGCCTGCGGCTGGCCCCCTTCGCCCTGGCCCTGACCTGGCTGGGCATCTCTGCGCTGGGGGGCGACAACTGCGTGCTGGTGGCCTACCTGGTCGGCCTGCGGGATCCGTTCGTGGACATGGCGTCTTGCTCGGGGCTGTATCCATCCCTGACCTGGGACCTGGCGAGCCTCTACCGGGGCCTGCTGTTCCTGGGCGCCCTGCCGGTGGCGCCGGCGGTGCTGTACTGGCTGCCTCGGACTCAACCCCGGCGGCGCTGGGGCCTGGCCCTGGCCTGCCTGGCCCTGGTGCCGGCCCTCGAGGTCACCCTGCTGCGTGGCATCCCGCGGCACTTCGGGGGCATGGCCTTCGAGGCGGTGGCCCGGGCCTCGGCCGAGACCAAGGAGACCATGATCGCCGCGGGCACGGGCCTGTACGGCTACGAGGGCCTCGGCCGCGGCTTCGAGTACGGGGAGCTGTACGATCCCATCTGGGAGTCCGAGTGGCTCGAGCTGGACGAGATCCCGGATCGTTTCATGTCGCTGCTGCTGGAGCCCCCCAGGAGCGCGCCTGCGGGCTCCCCCCGCCGCTGGTTCCCGGAGACCATGCTCTTCGAGCCCCTGGTGGTGACCGATGAGCAGGGGCTGGCGGCCATCGAGGTGCCGGTGCCCGATCAGCTCACCAGCTGGCGGCTGCTTGCACTGGCCCACAGCCGGTCCGGACGGCAGGCCGGCGTCGAGAGCAGCTTCCTGAGCACCCTGCCCCTGTCGGTGGACCTGGGTCGGCCCCCCACCCTGCGGGTGGGGGATCGGGTCGCTCTGCCGGTCTGGGTGTCCAACAACGACGACGAGCCGTGGGGTGGGGCGCTGCATGTGAGCGTCAGCGGCGCCGAGTCCGCGGGGGTGCACGACGTCCTCGAGCTCGCCCCCCGCTCCAGCGCCCTCCGCTGGGTCCAGGTCACCGCCGCCGAGCCCGGCCGGGCGACCATCAGCGCCAGGGCGGGGGAGGACTTCGTGGAGCAGAGCTTCGAGGTGCAGCCCACAGGAAGAGCGCTGCGCACCCGCCACGGTGGCAGCCTGGGGGGACCTCGCAGCGTGGATGTCGTCGTGCCGCACGGCAGCCTGCCCGGCGGAACCCTCGCCCTGACCGTGGTTCCGGGGCCGGTGGGCTTCCTGGCTGGGGAGGCCGCTCGCGAGGCCGGCCCCGACGCCGCATCCCAGGCCTGGGCCCTGGCCGCCAACTCCCGCGGAGCTGCGCTGGCCGAGCGGCTGGGGGCCGAGGTGGACGTCGAGGCAGGGCGCGACGCCCGGCTGCGGGCCCTGCTGGAGCTGAGTCGCTCGCTGCACATGACGGTGTCCGAGTCCATCATGCTCCTCGAGGCCAGCGCTGGCAGCGACGAGCCCACGGCCGTGGCCCTGGCCGACCGGGCGGTGGACAAGCTCGCACGCGGTCAGGGGCCCGACGGCTCCTACGCCATCAGCGAGGCCAGCCTGGAGCGCAGCCTGGTGCTGAGCGCCGACGCGGCCCGGGTCGCCCAGGAGCGGGCGCCCATCGTGAGCCTGAAGGCCGCCGGCTTCATCGAGCGCCATGCCCCGCGCATCACCGATCCCTGTACCGCCGCGGTGCTGGCGTCCTCGGGGGTGGTGGGGGAGCCCCTGCTGGCCGAGCTGCGCGCCATGGTGCGCGAGGCCGTCCAGGTCCGTGAGTATGGTGGCGCCGAGCTGGAGCCCGGCCTCTTGTCCCGGCGTGCGGACGGGCTGGTCCCCACGACCGTGGAGTGCACCGCCCGGGCGATCACAGCCCTGGCGGGCGATCCCGATGCTGAGCCCGTCACGGCCGAGCTGGGCACCGCGCTGCTGGCCGGCTGGGATCCAGAGCACGGCTTCGGAGACGGGGTCGCCAGCCTCGCCGTGCTGGCGGCCCTCGAGGCGCTGTACGACCAGCCCCTGCATGAGCGCTCCAGCTTGGCGGTGCGTGTGGACGGCGTGCTCGTGCGCGAGCGTCCGCTCGATCCCAGGGGGCAGCACGAGCCCGTGGTGGTGGTGCTGCCGGCTCTGACCGGGGCCGGCGCTCACAGCGTGCAGATCGAGGCATCCCCTCCCATCCCGGGCCTGGGCTTCAGCCTCGAGCAGTGGCACTGGGTGCCCTGGGAGGCTCCCGCGCTCCGTGAGGGCCTGGATCTGCGCGTCGAAGCTCCCCGGGAGGCCACCGTGGGGCTGCGCAGCCCCTGTCGGCTCATCGCTGCGCTCCCTGCGGGCCAGCCGGCGCGGGTCCAGCTCGAGCTGCCGGCTGGTGTGGAGGTCGATCTGGAAAGCGTGCGCGCCAGCGGCGTCGCGCTGGATGGTGTGCGCCTGGACGCCGACGTGCTGACGCTTCGGCTCGAGGCCGTCGCCCAGGGCGCCACCGTGGCGGTGGGCTTCGACCTGCTGCCCACCTTGGCCGGCACGCTGCACTGGGGGGCCGCCCGGGTGGAGCTGGTGGACGGGCTGCTCGAGGTGCCGGTGGGTTCGATGGTTGTGAAGGCTGCTACCATGGATGGATGATCCGAGGCAGGACCCGACAGGCGGTGATGGTGGTGGTCGTGCTCGCCCTGGTGTGGCTGGGCTGGTGGCTGCTGCGGCCGGTGGCGGGGCCTCCGCCCACGCCCGAGCAGCACGGGGACGCCCCCACTGCCGACACCGAGCCCGGCCCCACCCGCCTCGATGCCCTGAGCCGGGCCATCCTGGCGGCCGTCTCCCAGACCACCCGGGTGCTCTGGCTGGTCCAGGATGTCGAAGGGCAGCCCATCCCCGGGGTGGAGATCGTGCTCTGGGACGGGCAGCGCGGCATCTCCGACAGCCGGGGAGAGCTGCTGATGGAGGCGGTGCCCTGGGGCAACGCCTGGGGTGAGCCCCACGTTGAGGGCCCCTGGATGATCGTCGAGGGCAGCAGCGAGGGTTGGATCGAGGGGCCGGAGCAGACCCGGCTGCTGATCCTGGAGCCTGCATGCCCTGGCATCGTGCAGGTTGTGGACGAGCGGGGGCGGCCTGTGGCGGGGGCCGACGTCTTCCTGCACGACCTTCGCGGGCCCTGGACTCGGCCTGGGGGGGAGCAGCAGCTCCCTCGCACCGACGGGCGCGGCGAGATCGACATTCCCTACCGGCCCTGCGGCCCCTGCAACTTCGCCATTCGCCATGAGGAGCACGGCCACGTCCCCTGGCTCGAGCGCGAGGTGAAGGGTGAGGAGACCGTGGTGTTGGAGCTGCCGGCCTTGCAAGAGGCCGTGGTCGCAGTGGTGGACGAGCAGGGTGGCGTGCTGGACGCCGAGCTGAGCGCCACGCACACCCCATCCATCCAGCGCCTGGGCGTGGGCCTGTTCCGCGTGGGGGCGCGCCGGGCGTGGGCCGCGGTGACCGTGACAGTGCCCGGCTACCCCGTCCAGCAGCACCGGGTGCTTCTCGATGGCGGCGAGCACAGCCTGATCCTGGAGACCGCGCGCGAGGTGGAGATCGAGATCCTCTGCGACGAGCGCTGCCCCGAGGACCTCAGCTGCGATCGCAACGCCTGCCAGGCCCGCGATGACGAGCACTGGACCTGCACCTGTCCCATGGGAGAGTCGAGCCTGTACGCCCAGGCCCGAGGCTACTTCGAGCAGGTGCCCGAGGGCGTGCTCATCCACCGCATCGATCTGCGCAGCAGCGCGGCGGCCCGGGGGCGCTGGACGGGCACGCTTCCCTGTCACGTGGCGGCGGAGCACGGCCCCCACATGGGCACGCCGTGCAAGGTGGACGGTCGCTTCGAGATCGATGAGCTTCGACCAGGGCCCAACACCCTCACGGTGCGCCATGGTCTGAGCGAGGTGGGCAGCGTCGGCGTGTGGCTCGAGGACGGCGAGACTGTGGAGCTTGGCGACATCGGCCCCAGCGACTGGACCGTGGACGGGCTCATCGCGGCCGACTTCCCCCTCGAGGCCACCATCCTGTTCACCTCGCCAACCGCGGTGGTGGAGCTCGAGCTCGACGGCTCCTTCTCGCTGCATGGGGTACCGGCGGAAGCCGACACCATCGCCATGGATCTCTGGGTGCCGGCCCACGGGCGTTTCCAGAAGAGCTTCGATGTGCCGGTGGATGGCGTCCTGCCGACGTGGCTGATCAGCCAGTCCGAGATGGACGACACCGCGCCCCTCGACACCGACTACCGCCCCCTGATGGAGGACACCGGCGGGACCTGGGAGGACACGGGCCTGGGCCCCTGGGGAGACACGGGCTGGGGCGCCGACAGTGGTTGGGGCTGGGACAGCGGCGGGTAGCTCGGGCCCACCCTGGCCTCGTCTCAGCGCAGGTGGCTGCAGCCTTCACATCCAGGTCGTGGCTCCAGCTCCAGCTGCACCAAGCGGTCCCCGGTCCACGGGCGGTCCCAGTCGAAGCCTTGCTTCCTCGACAGCTCGAGCATGTGATCGGTGAGCCAGAACCGGAAGGCTCGCCACGAGCGTGTCCCGCCGATGTCCTCGGAGGCGCGGGTGAGGAACATGAAGAAGGTCCCCGGGGTGGAGTCGCCCAGCCCGAACATCGTCGCCAGCGCCTCGAGGATGGCGTGCCCCGAGGTCAGCATCACCGAGGGAGAGCAGACCGGGACGAACATGGGGCTGCGGCAGACCTGCTGGGCGCGCAGCCACAGCGGGACACGCTCCGCCGCCAGCACACAGCGGTGGCAGGCGGTGGTCGGGGGATGGAACACGCAGGCGTAGCCACCCAGGTCAACCGGGCCGGGAAAGACGAAGGGGATCCCTCTCTTCACCGCCCAGTCGCCCAGCAGGATCTTGCCCTCGAAGGTGTCCAGGCCGTCGAAGACGATGTCGGCGTCGCCGATCATCTCTTCGGCCGTGCCGACGTCGAAGCGTCCGGGGAAGGCGTGGACCCGGGCCCGCGGGTTGATGCACAGGATGGTGTCCCGGCCTGACAGGGCCTTGTTCTTTCCGAGTCGATCGTCCGGCGAGACGCAGTGCAGGAACTGGCGGTTCAGGTTCGACAGCTCCACGTCGTCGAAGTCGGCGATGCGGAAGGTCCCGACCCCCAGCAGCGCCAGCTGGGTGAGGATGGCGCTGCCGGAGCCGCCCACCCCGCCCACGAAGACCTTCAGGTCCCGGATGCGCTCCTGGTGCTCGGCGGTCCAGCCTTGCAGCAGCAGCTGGCGGCGGAACCGGTTCTGATCGTAGGCATCCAGCATGGGCGTTCCAGCGATGCTGGACGATAGCACGGCCTCGATGTCCGGCTCTACTCGTCGTGTCTCGCGGCGCGCCGGTACAGCCGAGCCCGGCCGCGCCTGCCCTCCGGCTCGAGCACTCCGGCCTTGCGCAGGCAGTAGGCCATGCGCTGAGCCAGGGCTCGGGGGATGGCCGACCCTGCTGCCGCAGCTCCTGTTCGTGGGTGAGCAGCACCTCATCGCCCGGCAGGCTGCCTGGGCGCGGGGGGGGGGCGTGGTGCGTTCGTGCTGCCTTTCCCTGGCACCCGAAGGGTG
>CAZHIK010000021.1:0-25817 GCA_964532635.1 uncultured Enterobacterales bacterium | reverse complement strand
GCAGGGTGGACGTTGGAGGTTTGCCGTGCGCCGCTGGTAACTGCGGGCCGTGCGCTGATCGCCTCGAGGGGGGAGGAGGAGGCGGCGAGGGGGTGGGGGAGGAGACCGCCTCCGCCCACGGTGACGGTCGGCAGGGAGCCGAATCCCGACACCACGGTCCAGGGGAGCCCCCGGGGCGGACCGGGTTCCGAGCGCACCCCGAGCTTCAGCCAGCCGACCGAGCGCCATGCTCGCCCAGGCTGCGAGCGACGAGCGACTACGAGGACCGAGGAGCGCCACCAGTCGAGCCGCGGAGACCAGCGTCACTGGTGCTCGGCTCCGGTCCGCCGCTACCAGCCCGTGTCTGCCCCGCCGCAGTAGTCGGCCATCAGGGCGTCCACCTCGCCGCAGTCACCCGAGACGAACACAGAGCCGCCGGCGTCGTCGCAGATGTCATCGGCAGCGCAGTCCAGCGCATCCAACTCGGCGATGCAGCCCATGACCACATCCTCGTTCTCCCACATGGCCTGGAAGATGCCGTCGGCGCAGCTCAAAAATCCCCACCACATGAAGGTGGAGCAGTCGCCCCGGCTGTCGAAGCTGATGCTCATGCCGCAGCTGTCGGTCTGGTTCTGCACACAGGTCTCGTCGGAGTAGAGCCGACAGGCCGACGAGGCGTAGTCCTTGGCGAGGTCCTGGCCGATCTCGGTCTGCTTCTCTTCGGAGGGGCCGCAGGCGACGAGCAGGGCGGCGAGGACGAGGGGGAGGGTACGCATGGGGGCTCCAGGGGGGGGATCAGGGCCGCAGCAGGACCTTGAGCGTATCGGGGCGACGGGCAAGCTCCAAGCCTTCGATCCCCCGCTCGAGGGGCAGGACCTCGGAGATGAGCGGCGTGGGGTCCACCTGGCCCGCCTCGAGCAGGCGGAGCGCCGGCGCGAAGGGGCCGCAGCGGGAGCCGAGCACCGTGATCTCGTGGATCACCCAGGGCACCACCGGGGGAGCCGCGGGATCGGCCACCGTGGTCTTGAGCACGATGGTGCCGCGGGGGCGCACCAGCCGGCTGGCCAGGGCGAGCCCGTCACGGTGCCCTGTGCAATCCACCACCACGTCAGCGCCAGCCACGGTGTCAGCGTCGGACGCGGGGACCCGCCCGATGCCCAGGGGCAGCAGCTCCAGCCGCCACGGCTCGAGGTCCACAGCCTGGACCCGGGCGCCGGTGAGAGCGAGCACCCGGGCCACCAGCTGTCCCAGCCGACCGGCACCGAGCACCACCACCCGGTCGGAGGGGTGCAGCTGTAGCTGCTCCAGCACCTGGCAGGCGGCGGCCAAGGGCTCAGCGAAGACGGCTTGCTCGTCGGTGACGGAGTCGGGGACCGGGTGCAGGTTGGCGATGGGTAGCCCGAAGCGATCGGCCATCACCCCGTCGCGGCCGACAATGCCCAGCACCGTGCGGGTGGGGCAGTGGGTGGGCCGGCCGCTGGCGCAGGTGGGGCAGACACCGCAGGGGCAGTTGATCTCCCCCACCACCCGGCGCCCCACCCAGGCGGGCTCGTCGGCCTGCTCCACCACCGCCACCACCTCGTGGCCCAGCACGCCGGTGAAGCCCATGTAGCCCCGGCACAGCTCGAGGTCGGTGGCACAGATCCCGGCGAGCAAGGGTCGCAGCACGGCCTCACCTGGAAACGCGCGGGGCTCGTGGTGGTCCTGGACTACGGGTCCTGTGGTGGTGAGCAGCAGCGCGCGCATCGTGCCTCCTGGACGGTAGAGTGCGAACCCTACTACGCTGGACCCAGGAGATCCGCCCATGGTCCGTCCCGCTGCCATCCTCGTCCTGGCCAGCTGCCTGCTGTTGGCGTCACCGGCATGGGCTGGCAAGCGCAGCCGCGCGGCCCAGGCCGCAGCCACCGAGGCCGCCAGCCTCGAGGGCTTCACCCAGATGGACGTGGTCACCGTCATGCCCGAAGGTGGCGGCGGCACGGTGCTGCTGTCAGACCACGATCGCGAGTGGGTGGTGCCCATCGCCGTGGGCGGCACCGAGGCCTTGAGCATCGCGCTGCGGGCCGAGCGCCGCCGCTACGAGCGGCCCCTCACCCATGACCTGGTAGACACCGTGATCCGGGAGCTGGGAGGCCAGCTCACCGAGATCCGCATCGACGCCCTCGAGTCCCAGGTGTTCACGGCCCGGGCCACCATCACACAGGGCAAGGCCACCAAGCGCGTAGACCTGCGCGCCAGCGACGCCATCGCTCTGGCCCTGGGCAACGGCCTGCCCATCTGGCTGGCCGATCCGGTCCTGGCCCAGACCGGCATCGCCTGGAAGGACATCCTGGGAGAGCCTCCTCCCGAGCCCGAGCTCGAGCTACCCTCGGAGTTTCAGCCGGAGATCTGAAGGAGCCGGACTCGGGCGGGGGTCAACCCCGCCCCTACACGCTAGCGCCGCCGGAGGCGGTAGCCGATGCCGACGTCGATGCCCAGGCCCGCGCGCACCTTGCTGGCCTCGAGGCGCAGGGCCAGGGGCAGGTGCACCGGGCCCAGGCCCTGCTCCCAGCTGAGGCTGATGGTGCCGATGGGATCGTGGTACTCCCAGGGCCCTTCCTGGCACGGGTCCTCGAAGCAGGCGTACTCCACCCAGATGATGGGCGTGCCCACGCCCAGCCCCAGCGCCAGGTCCTGATCGGGCAGGCGGTAGCGTCCCTCGATGAAGACGAAGTGGTTGCGGTCGTCATCGAGCAGACCGTAGTTGCCCGTGTCGCCACGGACAACGACGCCGATGCGCGGGGTGATCCAGCCCGTCGCGGAAGCACCCGCGCGGCCCAGCAGGTCGAAGCCCTCACCGCGGGAGACGGCGTAGCCGGCCCCACCGTAGGCCTGAACCGCGAGATCGACCAAGGGATCACCGCTGTCGGCGCTGGCGCTGGAGAGGACGAGCAGCAGGGTGGCGGCGAGCATGAGAACCTCCGACGACGTGGACACCCAGGTGAAACGCAAGAAGCGTGCCTCGAGCATAGTCCAGCTCGAACCTTGATGTCCCCTGGTGAGTGAAGCCCAATCCAGGGCGTGGATGTCAGGCTGCCAGGGCACCCGCTCGCGACGAGCAGATAGCGCGACGTTGGGCGCTCCGTTCTCCCGACCCTCGCCCCAGGATCCCGACTTCGGTGCGCATACCGCTCCGTTCTCCCGACCCTGGCCCCAGGGTCCCGACTTCGGTGCGTTTGCGCTCCGTTCTCTTGACCCTACCAACCCCGAAGGGCCGCCTCGACCACTCGATCCGCCTCATCGAAGCGGACGGCCAGGTACTCGTCCTCGAAGCCCATGGCGTGGCGCTCGACGCCGAGGAGCCAGGCCTGGTCCCACCCACCGGGCGCATCCTCCCACGACGGCTCCCCCAGCAGCTCCGCGAGATCGTGGCGGCTCTGGCCCCGCAGCGTTCCGCCCTCGAGCAGCAGGTCCGCCATGCAGTGTCGGGCCGTAACACGACGCCCGGAGCGCTCGAAGGCCTCCCAGTCCGCGACATCTAGCCACAGCTCCCGATCGAAGATCTCCTCGCAGCCGCGCTCCTCCAGCTCGAGCTGGATGCTGGGCACGACGAAGACCCCCGTCACGATCACCGCCTGATAGGCCACCAGGAGGATCAAAGGGGTCGCGAGTACCATCCAGAAGAAGCACCCCCCGAGATGCTGGCCGCTCCACGAACGAATCGCGAGAGGGATGGTACCGAGGGCGAGGACCATCAGCAGGGCGATCACCGCCAACCCGCCAAACCCGGACTGCAGCAACGCCACCATGAGCAACACGCCCATCAGCACCCCCGCCAAGCCGGCCCCGACTGACCACCACCGCGAGCGTCTCTCGTCGTACACGCCCATGCTCCCCCCTACCCCATCAACTGCATCCCCGGCTCGCTGGGACCGCGGGCCTGGTAGCCATGGCGCTCGTAGAAGCCCGCCTTGCCTTCCGCGGCGAACAGCCACACCCGGCGCATCCCGGCTTCCCTGCAGCGCCGGCCAATGCGCTCGAGGAGCGCCCCGCCGATGCCGCGGCCCTGGTGCTCGGGTAGCACGATCAAGTCCACCACGAAGGCGTACAGCGTGCCCTCACTCACCACCCGCCCGACACCCATCACGCGGCCGTCCACCACCGCCTGGACCCACAGCCAGGAACGATCCAGGGCGGCCTGGAGCTGCTCGACGCTCACCGGCTCGCGCTGGTCCCATCCGGTGGAGTGGTACAGGGCGAGGTAGTCGTCGAGGGAGGGGGGCTGCTCGAGGATCTTCATAGCTTTTACCATATTCTTGGCGCGGCGGTCCATTAGAATACCGGAGACCGGAGAATCACGATCGGGGAAGCCATGGAAAGCACACCCAGCTCGAACCCCTGCCAACACCAGGATCAGTTCCTGGACCTGCTGAACAGCAAGCTGCGCAGCTTCATCCAGGACTGCGTGGAGCACGACCGCCCGGTTTCCGGCCCCTCGGATCTGTTCCTGGCCCGGGAGCTCGAGACCCAGTGCTGGGAGCTCATGGACTGCAAGACCCCGGAGTGCCCGGCCCACAGCTCCCGCGATCGCCGCTGCTGGCTGCATGCCGGCACCTTGTGCGGAGGCCAGGTCCAGGGTGGCGTCGCCTCGAAGATCGGCTCCTGCTACAGCTGCGAGGTGCTGCAGCGGGTCAGCTCCGATCCCGCCGGCGGCGTGTACGAAAACATCCTGATCCTGATCCACCACCTACAGCAGCGGGCGGAGCGGATCAGGGGCATGGCCATCGCCGACGCCCTCACCGGGCTGTACAACCGCCGCTACCTCGACGAGGTCGCCGCCCGCGAGCAGGCGCGCATCGCACGCAACGGCAGCAGCATCGGCGTGCTGGTCATCGATCTGGACGGCCTCAAGCGCGTCAACGACGAGTTCGGTCACCACGCGGGGGACGAGATCATCCGCGCCGCCGCCGAGGTGCTGAAGGGCTCGTTCCGAGGCTCCGACCTGGTCTTCCGCACCGGGGGAGACGAGTTCCTCGTGCTCCTGAGCGACCCGGTGCCCGAGGCCCAGAACAGCTGGAGCCTCCGCTTGGACCAGGCCACCAAAGCCTGGAACGAGCGTCACGCGGCAGAGCGCGGCCACCGCCTGGCCATGAGCGTAGGCTCCGCCACCTGCCAGAGCGGCCAGGATCTCTTCGCCGTCATCCAGCGCGCCGACGCCCGCATGTACCAGGCCAAGCAGGCCCGCAAGGCTGCGCGGCAGGGCTGAAACCGGCCGCCGCTCAGGGCGCCGGGGCGTCCAGCTCCAGCCGCTGCTCCCGCCCCTCCATCCGACTCCACACCAGCCGCTCGCTGGCGCTGTAGCCCACCGGCTCGCCGTCCCACGGGTCCGCGGGCACCGCGGTCAGGTAGGCGGGTACCAGCTCATCCAGGGTCGCGGGCAGCGCCTCGGCGTCGGGATGGTCCATACGCCAGCGCTGCAGCGCCACCCAGGCCAGCAGCAGGGCGCGCCGGGCCCGGACCTCGTCGTGGTGGTCGATGAGGTGGGCGTAGCTGGGTGTGGTCAGGTCCAGCAGCGTGCGTCCGATGGCGTTGTCCAGCTTTGGACCCAGCGCGAGGGCATCGTCCGGAAGCAGGCGCTCGAACTCCGGGTAGTGACGCTCCTTGCCGGGCAAGCCAGCCTGGACCGCCGCCGCTTGGCAGCGCTGGCGCAGCAGCTGGATGGTCTTGTCGGCGTCGAAGAGCAGGAAGCAGCACTCGGCGCCTCCCGGCTCCACCGGCTGCGGCGGTTCGCCCGGCCCGCTCATGGACGAGGCGGCCGTCAGCTGCTCCCAGGTCCACCAGCGCATCTCGTCCAGCAACTGCTCGCTCCCGCTGCACTCGGACAGGATGGCGACCCCCAGGCCCGAGGGCAGCGCGTGGGCGGCCTCGAGCTCGGCGGTGAGCAGCGCCAGGGCCTCGGCGCTGGGGGGATGTTCGTAGACCACCAGCCGCCGGATCTCCTCCATGGCCAGCCCGCCGACGGCCTTGCCCGTCATGGGGGCCAGCAGGTGCCCACCAGCCTGCTCGAGCATCACGCCCATGCGCGCTGTGCGGATCATCTCTGCCAGGGCCTCGTCCGAGCGGCCCTGTTCGGCGTAGGCCCAGGCCCGAACAAGGCGCAGCTTAGCGGCGCTGAGCAGGTCGAGGAAGCGCATGCTCTGCTGATCCGGCCGCAGAGGCTCCAACTGCAGCCCCGAGCACTCCACCAGGCGGTCCATGGCCTCGATGGCGGGCTCGATGTCCTCGGGGAAGCCCTCCGCTCTCGGGGGACGCTCCTCCTGCTCCAGGGCCTTCCGGGGATCCGGATCGTCGAAGCTGTCCGGCGTCAGCTCGATGAGGCGACCCAGGTGCGCCCGAGCGGCCGGGTCCGCGGGGAGGACCGGCTCCGGAACCTCGAGGGCCGGGATGCCACGGGGCCAGATCGCGGCCGCACGCCGAGCCTGGAACGCCGCGAAGGCTCCCCCGAGGACAACGAGCCCGAACAGCGCCAGGGTCCCCAACAGCAGAACGAGCACCACGATGCGCTTGCCAGTGCTGCTCGCGGCCATGGAACCCTCCGTGCCTACCCGGGGTTGGGGTGAGGCGTGCTCCGAGGATACCAGTCCGACAACGGGAGATCCCCAGGTGTACGAGTCCTTCGCCTACGATCACCTCTACAGCACCTGGGCCTGGCCCGCCTGGCTGGCCGCGGTGGGGGTGCTGGTCTGCATCGCGGCGAGCATCCTGGCGGCGGTGCAGGCGGAGCGGGGCAAGGTCTGGGTGCTGCCCCTGGCGCTGCTGCCCCTGGCGGCCCTGGCGCTGCTGGGCCTGGGGCTGGCGCCGCCCTTCATCGGCGCTGAGCTGGGCCAGGCCGAGGCCCTGATGGACGCGGGTCCCCGCCCATGGCGGGTCTTCCGTCAGCTGCTCCTGGCCGACCTGGGCATCTGGGCCGCCGCCCTGGGTGCCACCGGCCTGGGGGCGATGCTGCGCTGCATCCTGGGCGGCACGCCCCGGGTCGAGAGCCTGGCTCCCCCCGCGGCGGTCGCCGCCCTGGGGCTGCTGCTGGCGGCGGTGGGACCGGTCCACGCCGCCGTGCTGCTGGCCGCGGGGCCGCTGCCCACCCTGCACGCCACCGAAGGCGCCCGGGTCCACGTGGGTCGCAGCCTGGACCTCGAGCCTTCGGTGGGCGGTATCGCCGAACCCGGGCGATGCGAGGTCCGGCCCGTGCTGTTCGCCCCCGAAGAGCCTGGTGAGGCGTGGCTACGGCTCCAGGCCCGCTGCGGCATGGCGGGCGTGGAGCGCCAGATCGTGGCCTACGGTGGTGAAGACCGGGGCCCCGCCCTGTTCCCCCTGGCCGTGGGCCACAGCTGGACCTGGCGACACCTGCGCGACGCCCACAACCACATGCTGTGGTTCTTCCCCGAGCACCACCACTACGAAGGTCCAGACCTGCACCTGCGAGTCGAGCTGGAGTCCCAGGGCGAGGCCCTGCACAGCTGGACCCTCCGAGAGTGGACCGACGGGGGTGAAGAACAGCTGCACGAGCTGTACCGCTGGGACGGCCACCTGCTGTGGATGATCGACGGCCGGCCTGGCAACGAGCCCTTCTTCGCCCTGGACGAGCCCCTCGAGGGCGAGCCCCAGGTCCATCCCGCAGAAGGTGACACCCCCGCCTGGCGGGCCTGCTCGCTGGGGATCTTCCCCCGCATGGACTGCCGCTGTCTGCTCGAGCCCCAGGGTGACGCCAGCCTGGGCGGCCCCACCCTCTGCACGCGGCCCCCAGGCGCTGGCGACGACCTGCGCGCCCTGGGCAGCGCGTTCCTGGCGGTGATCACCGTCGGGCTGGTCATCGTGGACCCCGACCAGGATCCACGCTGGGTGCTGGTGCGCTCTGGCACTACGCCCGCTCCCCAGGACTGATCCTGGTAAGGGCCCTCACCGGCCTGTGCCGACGGCCTCTCGGAGCGTGAGCCCCGCTACGTATCCCTTTTTCCCTATGTGCTACTCCGGGAAACCCGACCTCCGGAGAAGAACATGAACAAGAAGATCGCCCTCGGCATCGGCGCTGGCGCGCTGATCGTCCTACTGGCCGTCCCCCTGACCACCATGGGCACCAAGACCCTCGATCCAGAGGTGGCCGGTCGCGTCACCCACCCCGAGCTGCAAGCCCACCTGGACTTCTACGCCAACGCCTGCGCCGACTGCCACAGCGACGCGGTGGACATGCCCTTCTACGCAGCCCTGCCCGGCATCGGCGCCAGCCTCCATGAGCACAGGGACAACGGCAAGGCCCACTGGAACGCGGACCGCGAGCTGTTCGTGGATGGCTTGCCCTCCGAGGCCGCGCTGGCCAAGATCCAGCAGGTGCTCGAGGACGGCTCCATGCCCCCCTCCAGCTACACCACGCTGCACTGGGGCGCTGACGTGGACGAGGCCGAGGAGGCCGCACAGCTGAAGATGATCCGCACCATCCGGGCACAGCAGAGCCCGGGCTACGACGATCCCGACGACCCCCTGCTGGCCCGCGCGGTGCTGCCCATCGTGGACACCTCCGGCTCCCTGGATCCCGCCAAGGTCGAGCTGGGCCGCAAGCTGTACCACGACACCCGCCTGAGCGTGGACGACACGCTGTCGTGCGCCTCCTGCCACGGCCTGGACATGGGCGGCTCGGACGAGGCCGTCAGCTCGACCGGCGTGGATGACCAGAAGGGCCCCATCAACTCCCCCACCGTCTTCAACGCCGTCTACGCCGTGGCCCAGTTCTGGGACGGCCGGGCCGAGGACCTGCAGGCCCAGGCCGCCGGCCCCGTCGAGAACCCCATCGAGATGGGCGACGACTGGGACGACGTGGTGGTCGAGCTGGCCCAGGATCCCGAGTTCGTGGTCGAGTTCATGGCCGTCTACGGTCCCGAAGGCTGGACCCCCGAGCAGCTGACGGAGCCCGACGAGGAAGGTGTCTACACCACCCCCGCCGAGCTGACCGCAGACGCCCTGACCGACGCCATCGCCACCTTCGAGATGACCCTGGTGACCCCGAACAGCCCCTTCGACCGCTGGCTGAAGGGCGAAGCCGACGCCATGAGCGCCGACGCCATCGCCGGCTGGGAGATCTTCGACGCCAAGGGCTGCGACACCTGCCACGCGGGCCAGGCCATGGGCCAGACCAGCTTCGAGAAGATGGGGCTGGTCAAGGACTACTTCGCGGCGCGGGGCAACATCACCGAGGTCGACCAGGGCCGCATGGGCTTCACCGACGACCCGGCGGACGAGCACCACTTCAAGGTGCCCACCCTGCGCAACGTGGCGCTGTCCTGGCCCTACTTCCACGACGGCTCCCAGCGTGATCTGGCCGAGGCCGTGCGCATCATGGGCGAGTACCAGGAAGAGCACGCGCTGAGCGCCGACGAGGTCACCAAGGTGGTGGCCTTCCTCGAGGCGCTGACCGGCGAGTACCAGGGCGAACCGCTCGGCGGGTGAGCGCCAAGGCGACCCGCACGAACGCTGATCTCCGCCGGCGGTGAGACGGCGCGTCGCATGATAGACGCGCCGTCCATTTTCCCCCTCCGGAGAGAACCATGGCCCGCTACGACTCCGTCCTCGATCTGGTCGGCAACACCCCAGTCGTCCGCTTCAACCGCATCGGCGCGGACCTGCCCTGCAACATCTGGGGCAAGTGCGAGTTCCTCAACCCCGGCGGCTCCGTCAAGGACCGCATCGGCGTGCGCATGGTGCTCGAGGCCGAAAAGTCCGGCCGCATCCGCCCGGGCGACACCCTGATCGAGCCCACCAGCGGCAACACCGGCATCGGCATGTCCCTGTCGGCCGCGGTGCGCGGCTACCGCATGATCATCACCATGCCCGAGAAGATGAGCATGGAGAAGCAGTGGACCATGGAGGCCCTGGGCTCAACCATCGTGCGCACACCGACCGAAGCCGCCTGGGACGCCCCCGAGAGCCACATCGGCATCGCCGAGAAGCTCGAGCGCGAGCTGGACCGGGCCCACATCCTCGACCAGTACTCCAACCCCGACAACCCCATGGCCCACTACGAGGGCACCGCCGAGGAGATCATCCGCGACTTCGGCCAAGACCTGCACATGGTGGTCATGGGCGTGGGCACCGGCGGCACCATCACGGGCGTGGCCAAGAAGCTCAAGGAGAAACTGCCCCACGTCAAGATCGTAGGCGTCGACCCCTACGGCTCCATCCTCGGCGGAGGTACCGAGGTGCACAGCTACCAGGTCGAAGGCATCGGCTACGACTTCTTCCCCGAGGTGCTCGACAACGATCTCATCGATCAGTACATCAAGATCGCTGACAAGGAATCGTTCCTGATGGCGCGCAGGATCATTCGCGAAGAGGGCCTGCTGGTGGGTGGTTCGTCCGGCGGCGCCGTTTGGGCGGCGCTACAGGTGGCCGGTGAGCTCGAGGCCGGGCAGAACTGCCTGGTGCTGCTCCCCGATTCCATCCGCAACTACATGACCAAGTTCCTGTCCCCCGCCTGGATGCGCGAGCAGGGATTCATGGACGAAGAGGAGTAACGATGCACTTCGACACCAAGGTCGTCCGCGCTGGCATCACCCCCGACCCCACCACCGGCGCCATCGTCCCGCCCATCTACCAGAGCGCCACCTACGTCCTCGAGGAAGTCGGCAAGGACAAGGGCTTCGACTACACCCGCAGCTCGAACCCCACCCGCTTCGTCCTCGAGGCCAACCTGGCCGCCATCGAGGGTGCGAAGCACTGCGCCACCTTCGCATCGGGCATGTCCGCGGTCGACTCGGTGATGAAGCTCTTCTCCGCCGGAGACCACATCGTCAGCTCCGACGACGTCTACGGCGGTGTGTCCCGCCTGTTCGACCAGTACCTGTCCCGCCAGGGCATGGAGTTCATCTACGTCGACTCCAGCTTCCCCGACAAGGTCGAAGCCGCGATCCGACCTGACACCAAGATGATCTGGATCGAGACCCCCACCAACCCGCTGCTCAAGGTCTCGGACGTCGAGGCCCTGGCCGACCTGGCCCACAGCCGCGGCCTGCTGCTGGGTGTGGACTCCACCTTCGCCACCCCGGCCCTGCTGCGGCCGCTGGAGTGGGGTGCCGACATCGTCATGCACTCCACCACCAAGTACATCAGCGGCCACAACCAGATCATCGGTGGCGCGCTGATGACCAACTCCGACGAGCTGCAGGAGAAGTTCCGCCACGTGCAGAAGTCCATCGGCGCCGTGGCCAGCCCCCACGACTCCTACCTCATCCTGCTGGGCGTCAAGACCCTCTCGCTGCGCATGGAGCGCCACTCGAGCAACGCCCTCGAGATCGCCCGCTGGCTCGAAGCCCATCCCAAGGTCTCGAAGGTCACCTACCCGGGCCTCGAGTCCCACCCCATGCACCACGTGGCCAAGAAGCAGATGTCCGCGTTCAGCGGCATGATCAGCTTCGAGCTGAAGGGTGGCATCCCCGCCGGGCGCACCCTGCTCAACAACGTGAAGCTCTGCGCCCTGGCCGAGTCCCTCGGCGCCGTCGAGACCATGATCACCCACCCGGCCACGATGACCCACGTCGAGGTCCCCCGCGAGCAGCGCCTCGCTCGCGGCCTCACCGACGGCCTCTGCCGCCTGTCCGTGGGCATCGAGCACGTGGGCGACATCATCGCCGACCTCGAGCACGCTCTGGACCAGGTCGACTAGCTCCGAATCCCACAGCCCAGCCTCAATGGGGGTTCCCATGGCACCCGTCCGCTTCCACAGCACCAACCACCAGGACCTGGACAAGTCCCTGGGCCACGCGCTGCTCAACGGCCAGGCCGCCGACAAGGGCCTGTTCATGCCGGATCCCATCCCGCAGTTCGGCGCCAAGGACTGGCGGCGGATGGCCCAGTGCTCCTACCCGGAGCTCGCCTGGGAGGTGCTCTCTCGCTACGTCGATGACGAGTTCAGCGCCGAGGAGCTGCTGGGCCTGTGCCACTCGGCCTACGACTACCCGGTGCCCCTCGAGCACGTCACCGAGCGGCGCTACGTGATGCGCCTGGACCAAGGCCCCACCGCCAGCTTCAAGGACTTCGCCGCCCGCATGATGGGCCGCATGCTCGGCCGCCTGGTCAAGCCCGGCGAGCCCCCCCTGGTGATCCTCACCGCCACCTCCGGTGACACCGGCTCCGCTGTGGCCCAGGCCTTCGCGGGCGTACCCAACATCCACGTGGTGGTGCTGTTCCCCGTAGACGAGGTCAGCGCCCGGCAGCGCAAGCAGATGACCACCATCGGCGGCAACGTCCGCACCATCGGAGTGCGCGGCAAGTTCGACGACTGCCAGGCCATGGTCAAGCGGGCCTTCACCGACCCCGTGGTCTCCGGGATCCGCTTCTCCTCAGCCAACTCCATCAACATCGGCCGGCTGCTGCCCCAGTCCGTCTACACCATGTACGCCTGGCTGCGCCTGGCCCGGGTGGAAGAGGGCGAGCCCATCATCGTGTGCGTGCCCAGCGGCAACTTCGGAAACCTCTGCGGCAGCCTGCTGGCCAAGCACGGTGGCCTGCCCGTCTCCCGCTTCGTCGTGGCCACCAACGCCAACGACGAGGTGCCGATCTTCTTCGACACCGCTCAGTACAACAAGATCGAGCCCAGCCGGGTCTGCATCTCCAACGCCATGAACGTGGGCCATCCCTCCAACCTCGCCCGCCTGGTCTCCCTGTACGGCGGCCACATCGACGAAGTCGGCCGGCTGCTGAAGGTGCCCGACATGGAGGCCCTGCGCTGCGACATGTGGGCCACCTCGGTGAACGACGCCGAGACCCGCGCAACGATCGAGCGCACCTGGAAGGAGCACGGCGTGATGCTCGAGCCCCACGGTGCCGTGGGCTGGGCCGGCCTCGAGCGCTACTTCGCCGCGGGCCTGGCCCCCAGGGACGCGGTAGCCGTCAGCATGGAGACCGCCCACCCGGCCAAGTTCCCCGACGAGGTCCGGGCCCTGTGCGGCGTGGAGCCCGAGGTCCCACCCAGCCTGGCGCGCATCGAGCAGCTCCAAGAGTCCTACCCCACCATCGACGTGGACTACGAGACCTTCCGGTCCATGGTCCAGGACTGGCACGGCTAGCCACGACCGAATGTAGGGGCGGGGTTCATCCCCGCCCGTCAGTACGGAGACCGTCATGCCCGACACCAAGTACATCATCCTGCTGACCGACGGCGCAGCCGACCTGCCCCTCGAGCGCATGGGCGGGCTGACCCCTCTGGACGTGGCCCGCAAGCCTCTGATCGACGGGATGGCCGCCGCCGGACGCGGCGGCACCCTGGCCACGGTCCCGTCGCACATGACCCCCGACTCCGCCGTCGCGAACCTCTCCGTGCTCGGCTACGACGCTGCCAGCACCTACCAGGGCCGCGGCGTGCTCGAGGCTGCCAGCCTGGGCGTCGAGCTGGGTCCCGACGACATCGCCATGCGGCTCAACCTCATCGGCGTGGAAGACGACCGCATCGCCGACCACAGCTCGGGCCACATCTCCAGCGAAGAGGCCTTCGAGCTGCTGGACACGCTCTCGATCGAGCTGGCCAACGACGGCGTGGAGTTCTTCCCAGGCAACAGCTACCGCCACCTCTGCGTGATGCGCGGCGCCAGGTTCGATCCCCGGGTCGACGACTGGCCCCCCCACGACCACGTGGGCAAGCCCCTGCGCGAAGCGCGCATCACCGCCCGCGTACCCGAAGCCGAGTACACCGCAGCGGTGCTCAACCGCATCACCACCGCCTCACGCTCCGTGCTGGCAAACCACCCGGTCAACCAGGCCCGCATCGCCCGGGGCAAGCGCCCTGCAGGCGCGGTCTGGTTCTGGGCTGCCGGTCGCAAGCCCGCGATGGAGACCCTGCAGCAGCGCTACGGGATCACTGGCGCCATCATCTCCGCGGTGGACCTGATCCACGGCCTGGGCCGCTACGCCGGCATGGATTCCATGCAGGTCGAAGGCGCCACCGGCCTGTACGACACCAACTACGAGGGTAAGGCGGCCGCCACCCTCGAGGCCCTCGAGACCCACGACCTGGTCTACCTGCACGTAGAAGGCCCCGACGAGTCGGGCCACGCCAAGGACCTGGGCCTCAAGATCTACTGCCTCGAGGCCATCGACCGCCGCATCGTGGCCAAGGTCCAGGCCGGCCTGGCCGAGCGGGACTGGAAGGTCGTCTGGGCCGTGCTGCCCGACCACCTCACCCCGGTGGAGCGGGGCGACCACGTGGGCGAGCCGGTGCCCGTCATCATCTTCGACCCCGACAAGCCGGCGGATGACGTGACCACCTACTCGGAGCAGGGTGTTCAGGGCGGCGCCCTGGGCGAGATGGTGGGTCCGGAGTTCCTGGACGAGCTGCTGTGGCGGGGGCGGGGGGGCTAGTCGCTCTCGAGAAACCCCGACGACTGATGTAGGGGAGGGGTTCATCCCCTCCCGAGGTCCGGTATCGGCGGGCGGGGGTAAGCCCCGCCCCTACACTACGAGTCGATACGAACATCAACGTCGAGGAGCTAGGGCCGCCCATGCCGTGGCTCGTAGACTCCCAGCTTGGCACCGCTGGGGAGCGTGACCTGCACGATGCGACCCCAGAGCTGCTCCTGGACGGCCGAGCACGGCACCTCCTGGTCACTCATCTTGGCGACGAAGGCCTCGACGTCCTCGCAGAGCAGGTACAGCTCATGGCGCGACGGGCCTTCGTCGGGGTGGCAAGCCAGCTCCGAGGGCGGCAGCGCGAAGATCAGCCAGCCGCCACCGACGTCGACGGAAGACAGGCCGAGCACGTCCCCGAAGAACGCGCGGTCAGCCTCGGCGTCGGTGGTGAAGAGCACGGTGTGGGCGCCAGTGATCATGGGAACCTCCGGGGTGAAGGCTGCACACAACGGGCAGACCGAAAAGGTGCCTGGCTCACTGACACTCGATGGGCCCCAGGGGCAGGCTCTGGTCCACCGCGAAGCCCAGGGTCAGGGTGCTGCCGTGGCCGCTGCCCAGCCAGGCGTGGGCTTCTTCGACCACGCCGCCGATGGAGTCCAGATCGCCGGGCCCGGTCTCGTAGCCGGCGGCCACCACCACGGCGCGGCCGCTGTCGTTCATCAGGATCATGCGGGTGCCCTCATCGGGGCGGTCGGACCAGTACATGTTCACCGCCCAGTGCTCGTCCTCCACCGGCAGCGGGTGGCCGCAGGCGCCCTGGCCGTACTCGCAGCTCTCCTGGGGGCACCAGGTCTGATCGCGGACCATCACAAAGCCGGTGGCTTGTTGGCTCATGGCCCAGTGCTCCTCCACCCCTTCGGTGATGGTGCTGGGCCAGGAACCACCGAAGCCGTCCTCGACGGTGACCAGGTGGGCCTCGAGGGCCACCGGACCGGTGGCCGGCATGCGCAGGGCGTCGCCACCATCGCCAACTCGATCCATCCATCCGCTCTGCATGGAGCAGTCGCCCTGCGTGAGCGAGGACAGCCCCATGCTGAGGGTGTAGTGTCCCACCTGCTCCACCCCACCGGAGACGTAGGTGTCGGCTACCACCCAGACGTAGCCGGGCTCCACGGGCGCGTGGGCGTCGTCGTTGCCGCGGTCCAGGCAGGTCTCAGCGTCCCGCTCGCTCAGGATGTGGGCGTCGATGTCGATGCCCGCGCCGCTGTCGTCGATGGCCACACCGAGGGCGCCCACGGCATCGATGGACACCCGGTAGAGGACCTCGGGCCCGCTCTCGTCGGTGCTCGGAGAGCAGCTGTAGCTGTCGAAGAGCCGGCTCGAGCTGGTCGAGGTGTCGCCGCTGTGCTCGAAGGGCAGGCTGTCCACACAGATCACGCCCTCGGGGCAGGTGTCGCCGGTCTCGTCCGTGTCACCTGGCGCCTCGGTGTCATCGGGCTCGCTGTCGGTCGGGCCCGTGTCGTCCCAGGGGAGGGGGCGGGTGCCCTGCCAGGGTTCGTCGCAGGCGGTGAGGGTCAGCAGCAGGGCGAAGAGGGGGACTCCCATGACGGCTCCCGGGCGCAGGTGGCCCGAAGATAGCCGCGAATCGCGTTGCTGGCGGCGGTTGACGAGGAGTTTTCCAGGAGGGGTTCCGGGGGGCCGAGATAGGTGCACGCAGCTCGAGTCGGGAGACACACCATGCGCACCCTCGCCCTGCCCCTAGCCCTGGTCCTGCTGTCCGCCTGCGGCGAGCCCGACGATCCCGACAAGCCAGACGACACCGGCAACGCTCCCCTCGACGCCGACGGGGACGGCTGGCCCGAGGGCGAGGACTGCGACGACGAGGACCCAGACATCAATCCCGACGCCGAGGACGACTGCGACGGCATCGACAACGACTGCGACGGCGACATCGACGAGGACGGGCCCACCTGGTACACCGACAACGACGGCGACGGCTTCGGCAATCCCGAAAACCCCACCGTGGCCTGCGTGCAGCCATCGGGCACCACCGACGAAGCGCTGGCCACCGACTGCAACGACGGCAGCACCAGCATCTACCCGGGCGCTCCCGAGATCTGCGACGAGCGGGACCACGACTGCGACGGCGAGCTGACCCCCTGCCACGCCAGCCTGGCATCCGTGGGCAGCAAACTGCGGGGCCGCAGCCAGCAGGACGAGGCCGGCGACGGGCTGGCCTACCTGGGCGACTGGGACGGTGACGGCTTGGGGGATCTGGCCGTGGGCGCCTCCCACGACTCCCTGGACGAGGTGGGCGGCGGCGTGGTCCCCGGAGGCTCGGGCATCACCACCCTCGAGGACGCCACGCCCATGGTCCTCGGCAGCTCCTACGGCGCCTACCTGGGCCGGGCCATCGCCGCACCGGGGGATGTCACCGGCGACGGGATCGACGATCTGGCGGTGGGCCTGCCCTGGTGGGGCAGCTACGACAACGGCCACGTGTTGATCTACGCCGGTCCCACCATCGAGTCCCAGGACCTGTGGGACGCCACGGCCGACATCGAGGGAGCCGACTACAGCGACGAGCTGGGCTACAGCCTGGCCGCCGCGGGAGATCTGAACGGCGACGGTATCGACGACCTGGTCGCGGGAGCCCGGATGCTCGACCAGGGCTTCGGCGACGAAGGAGCAGGCGCCGCCTACGTACTGCTGGGCCCCATCACGGGCAGCTTCACCAGCGCCGACGCCGTCGAGCTGCGAGGCCCCGATCTGTCCGGCGAGGCCGGCACCTCGGTGGCCTCGGGCAGCGACATCGACGGCGACGGCACCAACGACATCCTGGTGGGCGCACCCGAGCACTACCTGCACGGCTACGAAGGCGGCGCCGCCTTCCTGGTGCTGGGCCCCCATAGCACCGAGGGCCTCGAAAACGCCGACGCCATCTACCTGTCCGAGACCTACGGCGATGAGCTCGGCACCGCGGTGGCTTTCGTGGGCGACCCCACCGACGACGGAAGCATCGACCTGGCCCTGGCCGCAGCAGGCGCCAGCACCGACGAGCGCGAGTCCGCCGGCCGGGTCTACCTGTTCTCCGGGGCCTCCGGCGGCGTCCAGGGCACCGACAGCGCCGATGTGATCCTCACGGGCGAGTGCCGCTCCGCCCACGCCGGTCAGGCCGTCACCGGCCTGGGGGACTTCGACGGCGACGGCGTGGACGACCTGCTGATCACCTCCTACAGCGCCGACGACCAGACCGTCGCCGACGGCCACGACTACGGCGGGCTGGCCTCAGTGGTCACAGGCCCCCTCAGCGGCGAGGTGGACCTGGCCGATGCGCTGTACCGCTTGCTGGGCGAAGACCGCTTCGACGAGGCGGGCACGACCGCGCTGGGCGCCGGCGATCTCGACGGCGACGGGCAGCCCGAGCTGGTGGTGGGCGCCCCCATGCACGACATCACCGGCGAGGACGACGGAGCGATCTACACCGTCTCCGCGGGGGACCTGCCGTAGGCATGCCCAGCCTCGTCGCCGCCATCACACAGTTCATGGTCCTGCACGCCGTGGGCAGCTCGACGGCCTGGCTCCCGAGGCCCACATCGACCAAGCCATCGACGCCGGCACTGCGAGCCTGGACCGGCTTGCGGATCGCTACGAGGTGGTGTCGATCTTCGCCGACTCCGCGGGCGGCGGACTAGCGCTTTCCACCCTGCAGGCCCAGAAGGATCGCGGCGCAACCCAACCCGCCATCAGCGTGCTGTTCAGCCCATGGGTGGACGCCACCCTGGATGCTCCGGACGTGATGGCACTGGAGGAGCAGGACATCCTGCTGTCCATCGACGGCATGCGGGCCTGCGCTCGCTTGTTTGCGGGAGACCTGCCCCTGGACGATCCGCGCCTCAGCCCCCTGCGGGGTGATCAGCACGGACTGCCCCCCCTGGTCCTGCACGCCGGCACCCGGGAGCTGCTGCTGCCGGACATCCAGCGCCTGCACGGTGCACTGCAAGCGGCCGGGGTCCAGAGCGAGCTGCAGGTCCACGAAGGCATGCAGCACGACTTCTACCTGTTCCCCTGCCGCGAGTCGCGGCAGGTGATGGCGAGCATGGCGGAGGCGCTGCGCGGGGCGGCGGGCTCCGCTGTTCCGTAGCCCTCAGCCCCCCGCCTCGAGGGCGAAGCGCTCTCCCGCCCACACCGTGAGCCAGGCGTCACCGGCCTCGGTGCCCACGATCTGCCGAGTGAAGCGGCGGATCTCCGAGTAGGGGCAGTCGTTGCCCGCGCACATGCCGGGGGTGGAGTACTCGGGGAACAGGTCCACGAACTCCACCGGGAAGCGGTAGCTGCCGGTGTCGGGCACCACGCACTCGAGCACATTGGCCACCGGGGTGCCGTGGCCGAAGGCCTGGGTGTACAGGTGCAGGCTCACGCAGGCCTCGGAGTCGCCGCCGGCGTTCCACTCGATCTCCACCTCCTGGCCGTGGGTCCAGCGCAGGCCGTCCTCGGCGGCGGGAGTCTCCAGGAGGCTCACCCCCCGAGCGGCCAGCTCCACCGCTGGGAAGTCCCCACCGCTGGCAGAGAAGCGCACCGGGGAGCCTTCACCAAAGGCGTCGAGGTCCACGGTCACCGAGCCCCAGTAGCGACCGAGCCAACTCTCGGAGGACTCGAGCACCAGCGGCTCGCCCAGCCCCTCGACGGTGACGGTGCCCGCCCGGATGCCCTCGGGCCAGGCCACGCAGTCTCCGTCCACGCAGTAGGCGTCGTTGTCGCACTCGGGTTCACAGGTGGTGGGGAAGTAGTAGCCGTAGCGGCAGTGCTCGTCCTCGAGCACGGTGGTCTGCCAGCGGGGGTAGGGGCCGTCGAACACGTAGGCCGAGGCGTGCAGCTCCAGGGCCCCGTCGTCCTCCTGCTGCTTCAGCTCGAACAGGGCCGACGGGGCCGACGCCAGGGTGCAGGGGGCCAGCTCGATGGCGGTGTCGTCGCCGCGGGAGCAGGCGAGGGTGAGGAGGGAGAGTAGAGGGAGGAAGCGGGGCATGCTTCGACAACGGTACCAGCTCCGCGACCAGGACGCACCGCCGAGGCCGGGGCGAGCTGTGGTAGGATTCCAAGGCCAGAATACGAGCATAGACCACCTTCTCCGGACACTCTGCTCGTAGACGTGCCAACAGCGTCCCGGAGGACTCCATGAACGTTCGCTGGACCACCCTCGCCTTCGCGTTCCTGCTCGCCGTTGCCTGTGGGGACACACAGGATGACAGCGGAGCGGAGGTCGACGCCGACGGCGATGGCTACGCAGAACACGAGGACTGTGACGACGCCGATCCCGCGGTGCACCCTGGAGCCGATGAGCTCTGCAACCAGCTGGACGACAACTGTGACGGCGATGTCGACGAGGACGCCATCGACGCCCCGACCTGGTACGCCGACAGCGACGGCGACGACTACGGCGATCCGACCTCCAGCGAGCAAGCGTGCGACGAGCCCCCGGCGTTCACGGCCGACAACAGCGACTGCGACGACCACAACGGCGACGTCAATCCCGCGGCCGAGGAGGCTTGCGACGGCATCGACAACGACTGCGACGACGAGATCGACGAAGGCGATGCCGTGGACGCCCAGACCTGGTACCCCGACAGCGACGGGGACGGCTTCGGGTACGCCGAAGGCGCGATCTCGGCTTGCGAGCAGCCCGAGGACTTCGTCGCCGACAGCACCGACTGCAACGACTCGGATGCCGAGGTGAATCCCGACGCCACAGAGACCTGGTACGACGGCGTGGATCAAGACTGCGATGGCGCCTCGGACTACGACCAGGACGGCGACGGTCACGACAGCGACGACTATGGGGGCGACGACTGTGATGACGAAAGACACAGCTGCATCTCGGACTGCACGGACGCGGACGGGGATGGCACCTGCGACTGCACCGTGATCCTGACCGAGGGGGACAGCATCCAGGACGCAATCGACGGCCATCTAGACGGGAGCACCATCTGCGTGGAGGCTGGAACCTACTACGAGAACATCGACTTCGGCGGCAGGGCGCTCACGGTGCTCGGTCTCGATGGAGCCGAGGCGACCATCATCGACGGAGGTGGTGTTTCATCGGTTGTGGTCTTCCAGAGCGGTGAGGGCGGGGCCACGAACCTGGATGGCTTCACCCTGACCAATGGCGAGCGCGACCGCTGGGACGACAATCCAAGGGGCGGTGGCATCCACATCTCCTCTGCATCCCCCACTCTGAGCAACCTGATCATCTCGGACAACTGGGCGTACGAGCTTGGCGGGGGCCTGTACTTGGAGTCTGCAAACCCCACTCTGACCCACATGACCATCATGGACAACATGGGGCTGATGGGAGGAGGCCTGTACCTCACCGACTCCGATCCCATCCTGACTGGAGTGGTCGTCTCGGGGAACTGGGCAGAGGAGGACGGCAACGGACTGTACTTGGATTCATCCCACCCGATCCTCACGAACGTTGCCATCGAAGACAACGATGGAGGACAGATGGGCGGAAAGGGTGGAGGGATGTACCTGGTCTCCTCCGACCCAACGATGACCAACGTGCTGTTCTCGAGGAACTCAGTGGGCAGCGGGTGCTACGGGTATGGGGGTGGGCTGTACCTGGACTCGTCCTCTCCCGTGCTCACCAACGTGGTCATCTCACGCAACTGGGCCGATGACCATTGCATGGACAGCAGCGGTGGCGGCATGGTCCTACAGGGCTCCGCCCCCGTCCTCACCAACGTGACGATCACAGGCAACAGCTCGACATACTCCGATGGAATTTCTGGCGCTGACGCTTCGGTTGCTCTCACCAATGTGAGCGTCACCGGGGACGACATCAGCTGCGTTGCAGGCTTTTCTTACAGCCACTCGTGGGAAAGCTCTGTGGATAGCTGCGACTCCACCGGCACCGACGGCAACATCTCAGTGGACCCGGAATACCTGGACACGTCCACCTCCGACGCTTCGGAGTGGGACCTCCACCTGGGATCGGCCTCACAGCTGATCGACGCCGGCGATCCCGCCATCCTCGATCCCGATGGCTCCACCAGCGACATCGGGGCCTACGGCGGTCCCAACGCCGCCACCTGGGACCTGGACGGCGACGGCTACCCTGCCTGGTGGCAGCCCGGACACTACGACAGCTCCACCTACCCGGCCCTGGGCTGGGACTGCGACGACCGGGATCCCACCGTCCACGCGGACAGCGGATGTTGAATCGAGTCCTCCTCTCTATGCATCCCCCGATCCCGAGGGTCACGCGGGGGTCAAAGCTCGTCGAAACCGGCTTTCCAGGATGGTCAAGGGCGCCCCGGCGTGCGAGATGGCAGCACCCGTCCCAGGAGGTCCCATGTCCCGCTCCCTCGCGTCCTGCCTCGTCCTCGCCCTCGCGCTGCCCTCGGCGGCCCTGGCCCAGGATGCGCCCGTCATCATGCGTGCCGCTTCCGGCATGCTCGCGGCTCCGATCATCCCCGGAGGGAGCGTCGTCTCGGCGCACTACAACCCCGGCGCCAACGGCTGGATCCCCGTCGATCTGTGGGCCGATGCGGAGGTGATCGGCCTCGAGCCCCTGGCCCTTGCCCACGATCGGACCTTCGACTACGAGCTGTGGGACCAGCCCGTGGTCGTGGAGCTGGTCAGCTCGGCTTGTGTCTTTGGCGGGGGCGGCAGCAGCACCGGCGCGGCCGACTCCTGCTGGATCGAGACCGAGGATGGCGAGATCCCGGACGAAGCGGGCCAGGTGCTCGACTACGGCCTGGAGCCTGGCGAGACCGTCCTGGCCGTCACCACCTTCCAGCTCTACCCCAGCCTGGGCCACCTGGGCCTGGCCCTGGTGGTCGAGACCGACCAAGGCACCGAGCTGCGGCTGCAGGCCTACCGGGAAGACGACTTCAACTGGGTCTCCCGCTACGTGCTGGACACCCCCGAGGGCATGGGCACCGACGTCGAGGTGGCCGCCTGGTCCCACGACGGCGTCCCCCGCGTCGCCATCATGGACGACAGCACCTGGTGGGTCAGCGAGGATCCTCTCGGCTACAGCGTCCAGCACGCCTGGGTCAAGCCCTGCCCCAGCCACGTGATGGCCTACAACCTGCCCTCCACCATGCGCGTCACCCAGCTCGAGGGCGACACCGCGGGCACCCAGCGGGTCAGCTGGCAAGACGACGATCAGCTGCGCTGGGTGGAGTTCGGGGATCCCGACGTCATCACGGCCGAAGGCGCCATCGACATCCCCGGCCCCGAGGGGGTCGTCGCCAGCGAGCTGGACGCCGACCTGGGCCTGTACACCATCACCTGGCTGAGCGACATGGGAGAGTGGGGCGCCAACCTGGTGGGCGGCGGCAAGATCTACGGCAGCGTCAGCTTCGGCGACGCCGATCTCACCGTCACCTCCAAGGGTATCATCAGCAACGCGCAGGACATCGACTCCACGGCCACCCCCGACACCTTCTACGCCATCGGCGGCAATGCCTTCCTCGACGGCGATCCGGACCGCCCGGTCATCGCGGGCAGCACCGGCCTGACCCTCGAGGCCTCCTACGACGCCGCCATGTCCCTGCGCGCCGGCCCCAGCGGCACCACCGACCGCGTCCTCGCCGCGGGCACCGCGGCCGGGCAAATCCTGGTGGAGAAGGGCGACATCGCTCCCGCCCTGGAGGTCTACGGCTCGCAGGCCCTGGCGGTGATCAGCGGCAACGACCGCAAGATCGACGCCCAGGTCATGTTCGACAGCTACTGGTCCGATCCCGATGACATCCCGGGCCTGGCACACTTCGTCAAGCAGGCCGAGAAGCTGCTGGGCACCAACATCGGCGAAGCCCTGGACGCCGCGGCGGTCATGGAGCCGGTACAGATGACCGGCGATGCCGCCCTGAGTGCTATGGGCCGGGATGGCTACATCTGGGGCGCCAGCGAGGCGTTCACCGACGATGAGGAGCTCATCGACTTCCTCATCGACTACCCCTCGGGAATCAAGGCCTCCATGAGCTTCTCCGACTACGGTGGCAACGGCGACCAGGTCGACGTCGTGGCCCGGGCCTTCTCCGGCGGAACCCTGGGCAACTACGACCGGCGCAACAACTTCTCCGGCGGAACCCTGGGCAACTACGACCGCAAGGACAACTTCACCAGCTCCGACTACTCGAAGACCACTGCCACCGTGGTGTTGGGTCCCGACAATCCCGATGGGACCGCCAGCGACGAGAACTCCTGGAGCATCGTCAGCACCGATCCCGACACCCCGCTGTACGACAGCGTGCGCTCGGCGATGTACCCCATGTGCGGCGGCTACTGCTACCTGGCCGGCGTGGAGGCCACCTCCCTGGCCACCCGCGGCGAGCTCACGGCCGTCTACACCGTCAACAGCGTCATCGCGGCGGGCAACTCTGGCAGCACCCTGGGCTACGACAACGCCCGGGGCACCATCGCCTGGGTCAGCGAAAAGGGCGGGCTCTCCCTCACCGGCAACGGCGAGCTGGACCTCACGGTCACCGCCATCGACGACCTCACCGGCGATCGCACCGTGATCTTCTCCAACTCGTTCCAGTGGTTGCCCGAGATCGACGACGAGGTGGTCGTGGCCATCATCGACAGCGGCTACGACGGCGGCCACGAAGACCTCGACAACAAGCTCACCACAGGCACCTGGGACGACGAGTTCAGCCTCGAGCTGGTCTACACCCTGCGCTCCACCGACGGCGAGCTGGTCACCCTCGAGAACGCCGTGGGCTTCGGCTTCTCGGTCGACAGCGACGGCGACGGCCTGTTCGACGACGACGAGGTGGGCCTGTACGGCACGAACCCCAAGCTCTCCGATACCGACGGCGACGGCGTGGACGACGGCGACGATCCCAACCCCGCCGAGCCCGGCGTGGGTTCCGACTGGCTGGCTGACTGGAGCTGGGCCCTGGCCGCCGAGATCGAGTGCCTGGACCTGTCCCTGGTGGACGCCAAGAACGACAACGCCGCCAGCGGCCGGCTGGGCTCCATGGCCACCCGGGCCGGCAACGCCGCCGAGAGCTTCGAAGACGGCAAGATCTCCTCCGCCACCGCCCTGCTCGACGGCCTGCTCGACCGCGTGGACGGCGCCGACTCCCCCGAGGACTGGCTGGTGGACAGCGACGAGCGCGTGGCCCTCGCCGAGGATCTGATGCTGATGCTCGAGCTGGCCGAGTACGAGTAGCCGCGCGCTAGCCCGCGCAGCCCATCCCCATGATCCTCAGGTCCTTCTGGGTGCAGTTTTCGAAGTCGCAGCAGGTGTGACACACCCGCTTCATGGCCCGGAAGCCCAGCAGCTGTACGTGAGGCGTCAGGAAGTCGAGCCCAGCGGGCTCGCGCCGCAGCAGGTCGGTGCTGAGGTACTTCTTGTTGTCGTCGGCGAACACCGTGGCCACCACCGCGTCGCCGCCCAGGGCCTCGAGGCGCTTCAGGGCGCCCAGGAAGTTGGCCCCCGAAGAGATGCCCACCGCCAGGCCGAGCTCGGCCGCCAGCTTCTGGGCCATCAGGATCGCGTCGCCGTCGCTGACCGCCACCACCTCGTCCAGGTAGTCCAGGTCCACGATGTCGGGGATGAACTCGTCGCTGATGCCCTGGATGCGGTGCTTGCCCACCTTGTGGCCGGTGGAGAGCGTCGGCGAGTTGGCGGGCTCGAGAGGGTGGATCTTCACCCCAGGCAGCTTCTCGCGCAGGAAGCGTCCGACGCCCATCACGGTGCCGCCGGTGCCTACGCCCGCTACGAAGGCATCGGGCATGATCCCGGCGAAGTGCAGCTGCCACCAGATCTCGGGGCCCGTGGTCTGGTAGTGGGCCTTGATGTTGGCTTCGTTGGCGAACTGCCGGGGCAGGAAGACGTTCTCCCCTTCGGCCGCCATCTTCTCCGCGATCTCGATGCTGCCCACGAAGCCGCCCTGCTCACGGGTGACGGGAATGATCCGGGCTTCCAGGCTCTGGATGAGGTCCACGCGCTCCCGGCTCATCCAGTCCGGCATCAGGATGGTGACAGGATGGCCCAGCGCGCGGCCGATGGCGGCGAAGCTGATCCCCGTGTTGCCGCTGGTGGCCTCGACGATGGTGTCACCGGGCTGGATGCTGCCATCGCGGTAGGCCTCCTCCAGGATGCACAGCGCCATGCGATCCTTGATGGAGCCGGTCATGTTGAGCTGCTCGCTCTTGGCGTAGATGGTGCGCTTCTCACCGCGGTACAGCAAGTCGATGGCCAGCAACGGGGTGTTGCCCACCATGTGGCGGATGCCCGCCAGGCGACGGCGGAGGGGTGGATCGATGGGATGGTTGCTCGCCATGGATGCCTCGCTGGTTCCGATGGGTGCCACGTGTCGTTTCAGGTGTAACGATTCGTGTCACCACCCACTCGAGGGAACCCACGAAGGATGACCCACCTCATCCCCCCAGCTCAGCCCCCCAAGCCTGCAGCCCCTCCGGCCACGGCCCATCGGGATGCAGCTCGCGCTCCCAGACGA
>CAZHIK010000020.1:19558-26101 GCA_964532635.1 uncultured Enterobacterales bacterium | reverse complement strand
CATCGGCAATACCGTGGTCGGATTGGTCGCCTACGGTGCCGGTACCGACGTCGAGCTCCTGGACACGAAGGTGCTGGGCACCCATCGGAACAGCGCTGGTCAGTGGGGATGGGGCATGGAGATCAGCGGCGGTGCGGAGCTCTACGCTGTGACCTGCGAGCTGGCGGACAACTGGTCACATGGGATGGTGATCGGAGACTCGAGTACGTTCGTCGAGCTGCTGGACACTGTGGTCCGAGACACCATGTTGGAGCGGACCAATGGCGCAGGGAGCGGCCTCGAGGTGTACAACGGCGCCGCACTTCGTGCCGAGCACTGCGTGCTGTCAGGCAACGCGGCCCATGGGATTGTGGCAGGCTACCCCGGCACCGAGGTGGTGCTGGTGGACACGGCGATCCGGGACACCCGAATGGACCCGGCCGGAGAGTTCGGCTACGGCGTCAACGCACAGGACGGGGCGAAGCTCTCGGTCACCGCCAGCGAGCTGACCGACAACATCGGAGCGGGATTCCTGCTCTTCGACGAGGACACCGAGGCGGTGCTGGTGGACACGGCGGTCCGGGACACAAGCCCAATCGCGAGCGGAGATCTCGGCTACGGCATCAACGTGTACGAAGGCACGGCGCTGTGGGTCGAGGGATGCGAGCTGACGGGCAATGCGAAAGCCGGCCTGTCCGCCGGTCACCCGTACACGGAAGTCGTTGTCCTCGACACCTCCATCCACGGCTCGGTCACCGTGCCTGGTTGGCAGGGCACGACAGCTGTCGGGCTCTCCGCCCAGAAAGGCGCACAGGTCTGGGCCTCGGGGCTCGATGCCCGAGGAAACGAAGGGCCAGGCTTGCACGTCGTAGGCACGCAAGCCCATCTCCACTGCATCGACTGCTCTCTGCTCGACAATCAGTTCGCGGGCGCTGCGGTGCTCTTCAACGCGTCGCTCGAGCTGGAGTCCACCACCATCGCTGGCTCCAGGCCGAGCGCCAACCTCGGCGGCGGTGTGGGAATCTACGCCGCGCAGCAAGATGGCCCCGAGCCCCCTGTGTTGCTCGTGCGGGACAGCGCGATCTCCGGCAACCAGGAGGCCGGTGTCCACATCTACGGAGAGGGTAGCTTCCAGCTCACCGACAACGAGATCGAAGGCTCTGTGGCCATCGCGCACGGCGCCACCACTCGCTGTGGTGATGGTGTGTACGCTCAGGGAACACCAGCCTGGGCGGACGGGACCGGACTGCAGCTTCGAGGCAACACCATCACCGACAACGCTGGCGCAGGCCTGTTCCTCGACGAAGCCTGGGCCATGCTCGATGACAACTCCTGGGGTGGCAACGATCTGGACCTGGTGGTCCAGGGAGAGGCCTGCTCGTCTCCACGCGATGACTACGCCGACGTACCAGCACAAGAGCTCTGCCCCACCTGGGACCGCCCAACCTGCCATCTCCAGTTCGCCCTGGGCCTGATGGTCAGCGACGTCGAGTCGGGCAACAGCAGCGCTCTCACCCAAGGATCGGCGATGCCGGCGTACTCCGCCCTGCCCCACGCGCGCTCCCGTCCTGCTGGACCGCTGGAGCCCGTTGTCCAGGTGGTGCCCCGGGATAGCCGGCCGCCCTCAGTCACACCGCCACTAGAGCCCCCCGCAAGACCTCCGGTCGCGCGGTGATCGATCCGCCGAGGGCGCCCGGTCAGTTCCCCTCGAGGCCGCGCCCCCGAACGAGGGGCGGTGACATCGCAGCCCGCGGCTCTCCCACAGACATGGCCGGGATCCGGTGATCCTCCAGGCGCTCAGGAGACCGGAGCGGCGCTGGTGGCTGCAGTGCCGATGCGCCGCCCCCCCCCGGACTCGACATCCTCGGTGAACAGCACCAACGAGAAGCGGAGATCGCAGATGGGCCACTCGTACCCGCCGGAGAGGGTGGGGCAGAGAAGCTCTGTACCGCTGCCCTCCCAACCGTCCGGAGCACCGGTGCAGGCGTCGCCCTGGGAGAGGACATCGATGGCGTTGTCGGAGAAGGTGTTTTCGTGGAGCCTGGCCTCGGCGTTGTCGAGGAACAGGCCTGCGCCCGCGGCGTCCTGCAAGACGTTGCCGGTGAGCCGCAGTCCTGAGGTCCCGTCCCAGGCGGTGATCCCATCGCTGGCGAACACGGCATCCCCGCAGCGGGTCGTGACGCCGTGAGCCAGGCCCTCGCCACCGGAGATGACGCTGTCCGAGATGTCGTAGGAGCCGCCTCCCTGGAGCCAGATCCCCGCGATGGGGTTTCCGGAGACCACACACTCGTCGAGCTTCGCGAAGGAGGGAACGTCGTCATCGGTCGCCGCGGACCAGACACCGACACCACCACCGAGGTTCGCGCTCGCCTTGGTCTCGGTGATGGTGGTCCCACGAGCGGTGATGGCCCCCCCTTCGGTCAACGCTACCCCCGCGAACTGGTTGCGGGAGGCGGTGCAGTCATCGCAGTGCAGCTCGGACGACTCACCGGAAACGTAGAAACCAGGACCCTCGTTGTCCGCAACCAGCAGCCCCTCGGCAAGCACCGTGGCCCCGTGCTGGACCGCGAGGGCGAGTGGGACCATGCCCTGCTCGCCGTCCGAGCACTTCGTGTCCGTAATGGAGCCGCCCCTGATCATCGCCCGGGTTCCCTCATGGCCGAGCAGGACCCCCGCCGCCGTGTTCCCCACCACGTCCGTGCCTTCCAACTCGAGCGCCGAACCGCCTGTCACCTGGAACCCGAACCCGGCACCGCCATCGGGTGCCGGGAGGGTGTCGCGCACCTGCCCTCCGATCAGGTGGACAGCACCGCCGTAGCTGATGGTCAAGCCCACCGAGGTGTTCCGCACGAAGTCGACCTCCTCCGCACGAAGGGACCCGCCACGGAGGACGAGGGCGCCGTTCCCCCACAGGTCGTCCACACCGATGAGCGTGTCCCGGACGACCGTGTCCGTGAGCGTGGCCGTCGTACCCCACCCGGAGACCATGAGCCCAAGCTCCGCATTCTCGGCGATCTCCCCCCCAACCACCTGGAGCGTTGCCCCGTTGTGCACGGCGATGCCACAACTGGTCTCGCCGACGGGATCCAGGTAGTTGCCCCGCACCGCGCAGTCCTGGAGCACGACAACTGTGCCGTCGTCGTCGGCGGAGATCCCCACCGCGAGGTTGTCCACGAACTCGCAGCGCTCAGCCGCGAGGTAGGCCCCTCCGTACACCTGGACCCCGCTCCCGCTCAGGCCCGTCGCGTCGGCGTGCGTCTCCCGGACCACCGAGTCTGCCAGCGAGATCCACGAACCGGGCTCCGCGACCATGACACCGACCGCGGTGTTCCACGCGACCTCACAAGCTTCCGCCTGGAGCGTTGCGCCGCCGGTGACCTGGATCCCCATCCCGAACTGTCCGTTGTCGTCGGTCCTGGTGTCTTGCACCGTGACCCGCCGCAGCGCCATCGAGCTGCCCGTCCCGTCGGCGATGATCCCGACCCCCGTGCTCCCTCTGACCTCGCAGCCCTCGGCCTCGACCCGGCCGCCCTCCATCGCGATGAGGCCGAAGCCATCACCACCGGCTTCTCCATCCCCACCCGCATCACTGGAGAAGGTGTCGCGCACGTCGACTTGCTGCAACACGACGGAACTGCCCGAGTCGTCGGCCAGGACCCCACCCCAGGTGTTTCCGACGATCTCGCAGTCATCCGCCTCGATCCTGCCGCCGTAGGTGGCGCGGAGGCCGAAGCCATCCCCGCCCTGCCCACTGGTGAGGTTGTCTCGGATCACGCACTCTCGAAGGGCGAGCCGCCCACCCCCGCTGAACGACGTCACCCCCGATCCCATGTTTCCGAACACCTCGCTACGTTCCACCAGGACCTCGGCTCCCTCCCCCGCGCTGACGCCCGCGGACTGGTAGCCGGTGTTGGTGCTCTCCTGGGTGCCGTGGATGGAGGAGTCACGTATCGAGAGCGTGGTCCCGTCACCGGTGGCGATGGCCCCCAGGGCGGCGCTCCCGCTTATCTCCAAGCGCTCGGCTTCGATGGTTGCGCCTGCCCAGGCCACAAGTCCCACACCGAATCCGTCGAATCCGTCTTGTCTCACATCCTCGATGAGGGTGTCCCGGATGGTGATGGTCGTGCCCGCATCCAAGGCGACGATCCCGTAGTCCGCCGTGCGGGCCACCTCGACCGAGTCCAGGGTGAGATCCGTTCCGAACACCCCCGCCCGAAACGCGAACACTCCGGCACCGGTGCCGTCCAGGATCGCCAAGTCCCGGACCGAGATCGTCCCGGACATGATGGTCAAGCCATCGTAGACCGAACCGCGAATGGTCAGGCCCGAGATCGTGAGCTCGCCGGCGCTCATGAGCACGGTGATCCCAGAGGTCGTAGGGCCCGCTTGGCTGGCGTCGAGGGTGACCATGTCCCGGCAGCGCCCAGCGAGCTCGACGCCGGCGTGCTCCGTGGAGAACCAGAGCGACTCCGTGTAGGAGCCCGCTGCCACCGCCACAAGCCCCCCGCCTCGTGCCCCCGCCAGGTCCGAGGCAGCCTGGATGGAGCGGAGCGGTGCTTCGGCGGAGCCGTCGCCGCCGTCGGCCGCATCGGCAGAGACGTACACGGTGGTGGCGTCGACAGTGAGATCGCCCCAGGTGCCCACCCCGCAGGCCGCAGGCACACAGCTGTCGCCGTCCAACACCTGATCCCCAGGGCACAGCGGCTCCTCGGCATCCTTCGCGTCGCGATCCCTCGACGGCGACGGGCAGCCCACGAGGAAGAGGAGAAGGAGCCGGATCGGCTACTGAGGCGAAGAAAGTGGCATACAACCTCCTCCCCAGGATGCTACCAGATCGCCAGGAGGGCGATGTGCCGAACGGCTGACAGCCTCCCAGCAGCCTGCTACGGGACCTCTCCCTTCCACTCACGGAGTGCGTCCCCATGACCACCGCGCTGCCACCGCTGCCAGGTCCCGATGAGGAACTGGTGTTCGTCAACACTGCCGAGGGCCGCGTCGGCCCCATGAGCCTGAACCAGATGAAGTTCCAGCTGGCCATGGGGAAGATCGCCGAGTCCCACCACTTCTGGTTCGAAGGCATGGAGGGCTGGCTGCGCGTCAGCGATCTGCTGGCCGCTATGCGCGGCGAAACCCCCGCACCAGCGCCGGCGCCCGCCGCGCCCGACCCCGCCGTCCCGGCCCCGGAGCCCCAGCCCCCGATCGCCGAGCCCGCTCCGGCCCCCGCTGTCGATGCCCAGGCCGCAGCTGCCGCCATGGCCAACGACGATCCGGTGGTGATGGGATCCGTGGGCGACTTCTCGGTCCACGTCGAGCCCGGAAGCGTCGAGGACAACCGCCTGGACGGCATCTTCGGTGACCTGGTCACCAAGTCCTGGGACTACTACGAAGCCCACGCTTTTTCGGGCCACATCGACGAGGTCTTCCTGGGCGCCATCATCACCAGCACGCTGGACAGCGGCTGCGCGCTCATCGACATCTCGAGCGACGGCACCCACCACTACCTGCGCTTCGAGGACCTCGAGGACCACAGCCGCATCGTCTACCGCATGACCCACCTCACCGGCGGGCTCACCCAGTCCAAGGTGCTGGGCCAGCGGGCCAGCATCGTAGTGGGCTACGGCGAGCGGGTGGGCAACTTCGCCAAGATCTGGAAGGCGCTCAAGGCCGAGTACAAGTCCGGCCTGGTGGCATCTCCCGAGCCCGGCACCATCACCGTCGATGGTGACATGAACTCCGGCTACGTCTACGTGCAGGTGGACCTGTTCATCTCCATCGACGACTACGTCGCTCCCGACTACGCCATCGACTACAAGCTGCTCCAGGACCACCTGGCGGCCACCCACAACGCCCTGCGCAAGTACCTGCGCGGCCGCTTCGCCTGATCGGGGGTCCACCATGTTCAAGCTGCTCAACCAGTTCGCCCACAAAGCCGAGATTCGCGAGTCCCAGGACGAGATGCTCGTGGGAGAGATCGTGCGCGCCATGGCCCGCCAGGGTCACCCCGCCGTGGCCTTCCGCGCCCACAGCGACCGCCAGGCCATGCGCTTCAAGACCATCCGCGATCCGGTGCTGCACTCGGTGTGGATCACCCTGGACCGCAAGACGGGCACCGGGGCCCTGTCCCAGGCGGTGCTGGGCTCCAAGGCCACCCTGCGCATCATGGCCGAGGTCAAGAACCGCATGACCGATCCCGACGACGTGTTGAAGATGTACCAGACCGATCTGGCCAACATGTTCAAGATGCCGGCGCTGGGCGGCATCAAGCTCAACCACGAGCTCAACAGCGTCTACGCCACCACCACCACGGTGATCGAGATCCAGAGGTACGTGATGAAGGGCCAACCGGGGGTGGATGCTCTCGTGAAGCTGCTGGATGGCACCATCGACAAGCTGCGGGACAAGCTGGCGCCCTACAAGAAGGCATAGGCGGCAGAGCCGCCTATGCCTGGCGTGCATTCGTGCTGACGACTCCGCCGCAGCACAATGCCGCCGCGGCGTAGGGGGGCCACGGCTCGCCCAGATGGTTCATCTGCCCCCGCTATGGCCTGTCTGGGGGGCCCCGAG